>JAPLGX010000092.1 GCA_026389925.1 Chloroflexota bacterium | reverse complement strand
ATCGGGTAGCCAAAGTAGGCCTCCAACCCGACACGGATGGCGGCCTCCGCCATGGCCTCGTTGCCCTTGAGCAGTTCTCGCGGCATGCTGGGCTCCTATGCAGCGGCCGGCGCGGGGCGCGGCTGCACTTCGCGATAGACGGTGATCGCGGCTTCCGGGCAGACCAGCGCGCAGATGGCGCAGCCGGTACAACCCTCCGCCTTGAGGCGCGCCGGGTGGAAACCCTTCGGCGTCAGTCGGTCGGCGGCAATCTCAAGCACATCCTGCGGGCAGGCATGCACGCACAGCTCGCAGCCCTTGCAGTAGATCTCGCTGATGACGACCCGGCCTCGAACGGCCATCCGCCCCTCTCCTCACATACGAAGTCTGACAAAGGCTAACGGATTTCTCGGTATTCGCTGGCGTAACTTCGAGGCAGGTCAACTCGTAGTGCCAACCGTCCTGCCGGAAATCGACAAAAATCATCCCCTTACCGCACGGGACGCCGCGATTCGAAGCGCCATCCTGCAAGGCGTATAATACGCCACGGCCCAGGAATGGACAATCCCCTCCTTATTCAGACCCCTCACGCGCTGCTCGAGGCCTGTGACCGATTGCGCCGCGAGCCGCGCCTGGCAGTCGACACGGAGTCCAATAGCCTGTTCGCCTACCGCGAGCGGGTCTGCCTGCTGCAATTCTCCACGCCCAGCGAGGATCTGCTCCTCGACCCGCTCGCACTGCCCGACCTTTCCCCACTCGGCCCGATCCTGGCCGACCCCGCGTGCGAAAAGGTTTTCCACGCCGCCGAGTACGATCTGATCTGCCTGCGGCGCGACTTCGGCTTCCGCCTCGCGCACATCTTCGACACGATGGTCGCGGCCCGCGCCCTGGGCGAGGACGGGACCGGCCTGGGCGCGCTCTTGCGCAAGGAACTCGGTATCGAACTCGACAAGCGGTTCCAGCGCGCCAACTGGGGTGTTCGCCCGCTGCCCGCCAATCAACTCGAATACGCGCGCCTCGATACCCACCATCTGCTTGGGCTGCGCACTCGCCTTGAACCTCGCCTGCGTGAGGCCGGGCTTTGGGAAGAGGCCCAGGAGGATTTCCGCCGTGTGGCGGAGCATTCGATACCCGCTCCCGAGGCCCCACGCGAGGCGGGCTTGTGGAAGGTCAAGGGAGTGTTCGACCTCCCGCGCGCTGAACGCGCGGTGCTCCTGCCTCTATACCTCTTCCGTGAAGCGGAGGCGGAACGCCTCGACCGACCGCCCTTCAAGATTCTTTCGGACGAGACGCTGGTCGCGATAGCCAAAGCGAACCCGACCGGGCTGGCCGAGCTCAGCGATGTGCCCGGGCTCAGCCCGGCCAACCTGCAGCGCTGGGGGTCCGCGCTTGTGGCAGCCGTGCGGCATGCTTCTGCCGCCCAGTTGCCGGCGCCGCCGCCCAGTAACGCAGCGAGCGAGATCGTCCGCGCGCGCCACGAAGCGCTGCGCAAATGGCGCAAGCAGCGCGCTGCGAAGCGCGGCGTGGAATCGGATGTCATACTCAATCGCGACGCCTTGTGGCAGATCGCCCAGCGCGACCCGGGTACCCTGAGCGACCTGCAGGCCATTCCGGGGCTGGGCCCACACCGCCTGGCGAAATACGGACACGAAATCCTTCAGGTGCTGACCCAGGCCAGGGTTGAAAAGAAAAGCCATGAGAATTGAATTCCAGGGTGCGGCCCGCACCGTCACCGGCTCGTTGCACATCCTGCGGGTCAACGGCGCGACGCTCCTCCTGGATTGCGGTCTGTATCAGGGGCGGCGGGCCGAAGCCGCCCAGCGCAACGCCCACCTGCCCTTGCCGGCGCGCGAGGTGGGCGCCGTGGTGCTCTCGCATGCCCATCTCGACCACTGCGGCAACTTGCCCAGCCTGGTGAAGCAAGGCTTCACCGGCCGGATATATGCCACTCAGGCGACCGCGCACGTGACCGAACTTGTGTTGCGCGACTCGGCGCGCATCCAGGAATACGACGCCGACTTCATGAGCAAGCGCAACGCCGAGAAGGGCTTGCCGCCGGTCGAGCCGCTGTACACCGAGGCCGACGCCGAGGCGGTGCTGCCACGCCTCACCGCGCGCCCTTACGACGAGCGTTTTGAGGTGGCGCCCGGCGTGATGGCGACCTTCTTCGAGGCCGGGCACATTTTGGGCTCGGCCGGCATGCTGCTTGAAATCGATGAGCACGGGCGTACCTGGCGCCTGGTTTTCTCGGGCGACATCGGCCGGCGCCACCTGCCCATCCTGCGGGATCCAGCGCTGCCCCCCGCAGCCGATTTCCTGATCATGGAATCGACCTACGGCGACCGACCCCACCGGGACCTGTACCAGGCCTACCTCGAACTGCGGGATGCCATTCTGCGCACCTACCGCCGCGGCGGCAAGGTCGTCATTCCCTCGTTCGCCATCGGCCGCACGCAGGAGATCGTGTACGACCTGCGCAACATGATCGTGCAGGGTGAGATCCCCAGGCTGCCGATCATTGTCGACAGCCCGCTGGCCACAGGGGTTTCCGAGGTCTACCGCGCCCACACCGAATGCTACGACGAGGAGGCCAAGCAGCTACTGGCGCGCGGCGACGCCGAGGAGGCCCTCGGTTTCAACCTGGTCACCTTCACCCGCTCGGTGGAGGAGTCCAAGGCGCTCAACGACCGCCATGATCCGATGATCATTCTGTCCGCCTCGGGCATGGCCGAAGGCGGGCGGATTGTGCATCACCTGCACAACACGATTGAGGACTCGCGCAACACCGTGCTCATCGTCTCGTGGCAGGCGCCCTACACCCTCGGACGGCGGCTGGCAGAGAAGGCTGACAAAGTGCGCATCTTCGGTGAGGAGCACGTGCGACGGGCGGAGGTGGTGACCATCGGCGGCTTCTCCGCTCATGCCGGGCAGAACTTCCTGCTCGAGTACGCGCGCCAGGGCGCGGTCTCGGCCCGCTCGCTGTTCCTCGTCCACGGTGAGGAGCGGTCCGCAAGCGCGCTAATGGAGGCACTCGGCGGCGATGGATTGCGCGTGCCGCTGCACTACCCCGAGCGCGGGACCGTGTTCGACACCGCCGATCTGGCCTGAGCTGCGATATAATCACCGGCGGAGAGGTGCCAGAGCGGTTGAATGGGACGGTCTCGAAAACCGTTGTGGCCCTTCGGGCCACCGTGGGTTCGAATCCCACCCTCTCCGCTGGACACACAAACCGCTGCGCAAGCACACCGACAGAATCGCCCCCTGAACGTGCCAACGGGCTGAGGCACAAGCTCCAACCCAGCGCATGTGATAAATCGCTCTTCACCTGGAGGCTGCACCTCCCCATTGTCTGTGGTCCTCCTCAATCCCTGTGCACGCAGATCGGTTCGGCCCAAAGGTCGCCGACACCATGAGGGTCTGAGCAGCAACACCACCACCAACACGCATGGTGGGGGCTCAAGGACGTGGAAGGCTCCGCCCGCCTTCCCGATCCACACGAAAGGCCCTTGCAGTGCATGTTATAATGTATATACAACTCCATCATGCCAATCCGCGTCGACCCCTCTGGCCCATTCCCCCTCTACTACCAGATCCGCGAGCAGTTGCGACAGCAGATCCTCTCCGGCGCGCTCAAGCCCGGCGACCTGCTGCCCGGGGAGACGCAGATCTGCAGCGAGACAGGTGTCTCGCGGATGACCGCCCGCGCCGCCTTGTCGCAGCTGGCCTTCGAAGGACTGGTGACGCGCAAGCGGGGTAAGGGTTCGTTTGTTGCTGGCCCCAAGACAACCTTCCAGGATATCCGCTTCCCCCTGGCCAGCTACACACAGATGGTCGAGCAGGCCGGGCTGCACACGAGATCCCGCATACGCCTGCAGAGAGTCCTTCCGGCTGATGCCCCTGTTGTCGAACAGCTCAGACTGACTGCTGCCGAACGGGTGGTGCACGTTGAGCGCCTGCGCAGCGTCAACGACGAGATCATGTCGCTCGAGTCGTCCTACTACCCGCATGCCCGTTTCCCGGCCCTGGCCGACCAGGATCTGACCGACCGGAGCATCTATGCGGTGATCCAGGAACTGTACGGCGTCGTCCCGGCCACCGCCACCCAGACCGTTGAGCTCTCGGTCGCTGGGCCCTACGAAGCGGGGCTGCTTGGCATCCGCGAAGGGACACCGGTCGCCCTGAGCAGCCGGGTCAGTTACGCCGAGGACAACCGGCCGATTGAATACACACAGGTGATTCACCGCGGCGATCGTTTTCGTTCGGTCACCCATCTCTCGCGCTCCGAGATCCTGGGCCAGAGCGGGTCGCAGGCACCATGAGGCGGACATTCCTTATCGCCCTGGATGCCGGCGGGGGCAGCGGGCGCTGCCTGCTTGTGAATCCGGCCACCCGCGAAGTGTTCAGCGCCACACGCCCCTGGTCGCACCTGCCTGCCGTTGAAGTTGGCGGATGGGCATGCGACCTCAACCTGGACGCCATCTGGATAGCGCTGGGCGAGGCCGCGCGCGAGGTGATGCAGCGTGCAGGCGCATCCTCCGACGAGGTTGTGGGAATCGCCGCGACCAGCATGCGCCACAGCACGATCGTGCTCGACCGAAAGGGGAACCCGCTCTTTGCCACCCCCAACCGCGATGCGCGCGCGGCCGAGCTCAGCGCCGAACTTGCCTCCGAGCGCGGTGCGGAGTTTCACCGCCGCTGCGGACACTGGCCCATCCCGCCCTTCACTGGCGTGCGCCTGAAATGGCTGGCGCAGAACAGGCCGCAGGTGTTCGCCCGCGCCAGCACGGTCCTCAGTCTCAGCGAATGGATCACCTTCCGCTTGTGTGGGGAGGCGACATCGGACCCATCCCATGCTGGCGAGACCATGCTGTTCGACGTGCAGCGCCCCCAGTGGGCTTGGGATCTGATCGCGTCGTTGGATCTTCCCAAGGCGATCTTCCCGCGCATCATGAGCAGCGGAAAGCGCCTGGGCAAACTGACGGCCGAATCCGCCGCGCATCTCGGACTGAAGGCCGGGATACCCGTCGCGGTTGGCGGGGCGGACACACAATGCGGCCTGCTGGGGGCAGGAGCGGTCGCGCCCGGCCAGCTCGGCATCGTCGCCGGGACCACCACGCCGCTGCAGCTGGTGGTCGGCTCTCCCGTGAGCGACCCGCAAGGGCACGTGTGGACAGGTCGGCACGTGCTTGCCGGCGTTTTCGTGCTCGAAGGTATTGCGGGCAGCATGGGCGAAAGCCTCGAGTGGATTGCAGGAATCCTCTATCCGGATGCCCGCTGCCAGCCAGCCATGCTCGACGCGGAGGCCGCCCAATCCAGCCCCGGCGCGGCCGGGTTGCTTTCCACCTTCGGCACGCAGGTATTCGATGCCAGCAACATGGGCTTGCCGTACGGCTATCTCGCCCTCTCGCACATGGCGGCCGGCACCGATCCGCATCGGCGCAAGCATCTGGCGCGGGCCGTCCTCGAGGGGCTGGCCTACGCCGTGCGCGCAAACGCGGAACAGCTGGCAAGAGCCGCCGGCATCTCCCAGCCCGAATACTTCCTGGCGGGCGGGATGTCGCGCAGCGCCGTCTGGCGGCAGATACTGGCAGACGTGCTTGATCAGCCGGTGATTGTCAGTCACGTGCCGGAAGCGAGCGCCCTGGGCGCAGCCATCTGCGCCGGGGTAGGCGCAGGCGTTTTCCGGGATCTGGTCGAAGGCAGCGCCGCGCTCACAGGCGAATCCCATCCCACGACGCCCTGTCCTGAGGCGGTCGAAATCCACAGCGACATCTACCCGGAGTGGCTCCAATTCCGAACCGCGCACACCGAGGCGGATGCGGCCGCCGGGAGC
>JAPLGX010000391.1 GCA_026389925.1 Chloroflexota bacterium | reverse complement strand
CAGTGTCAAGGACTTGGTCGCCAAAATCGAGCTATTTGTCCAGCGATACAACCCCACCGCCCGACCCTTCACCTGGACAGCAACTGCCGACTCCATCCTCGAGAAACTCAAGAGACTATGTCAGGCTATTTCCGAGACGGGACACTAGGAAAGCTCGTCGAAACGGCCTTGCGCACCGCACGAGCCATGCCTGATGAAGGCGAAACCCCTATGCATGCCGAAAACCCCGTCCTAACATATCGAGGGTGGAAGCATCAGTCGAAGTGTGGCGAGCGCGAACCCGCTGTGCTGAGGTTAGCAAAGATTCCGACGTTGGGAGTGGAACCTTGGACCAGCCGGTCACAGGTGCGAATGAGAGGAAAGGAGGCTAAGAGGGCCTCGGTTCTTCACTTGGGTAGCGGGGGGCGGACTTGCCTGTCCCCTCGGCCCGCGCACCGAGGGCGGGCTGGCGGACTGGGCCACGCTGCCCAGGAGGCAGGCGGGGGGAAGCCACTGGCCTCCGGGTTACTGGAATGAAATAGCTGCGCCGGCTCCGTAAGGGGGTCCGGCGGATTTGCATGGTCGGACTTGGCACCGAGGGCGCCATCCTTGGTCTGAATGAGGGACGGGGCATCGGAGCGTGAGGGCGAGCTTACAGCTCATATGGGATGGCATCTGCCAAGCCCCTCGGGTTTCTTGGGGGCTCCCCCGTCGGACCTCTCATCTGGGACGGTCCACAGATACGGCCATCGCGTCTTGTCCTATACTACTCTGTCGGGCCGATGCCTTCAACGTGACCCTCTATGGGTTTCGCGAAGCAAATGCACACACAACAACCATCGTCACGATCGTTGAAAAGGACAAGCTGGAAGTCAGGCGCCAATTGCTGTCGGTTGGGGCAATCTCGGCGGATGGGCTCTCTATCGTCTGTATGCGCGTAGCGGACGGATCGTTGACGCATCAACGGGCTCGGCAACGGCAATTCTCACATTGGAGAGCGAGAACCCACAATCAGAGGCGGGCGAAGTCATCGGATGGCTGGCCCAGCAGGGGGTGACGGTCTGGAACAGTCCAAAGTAGGCAGGAGCTATTCCGCTGGCAGGAAGACATCCGGCCCCGTCAGGGCAATTCTGGAATGCGGAAGGGAGGCAGCATATGCGATCAGGTTTCCTCTTGTATGGCTCCACTGGGTTCGTGGGTAGCGCTGTTGCCCGCCTGGCGGTGGAGCGTGGTCTGCGTCCCATCCTTGCAGGGCGGGATGCAGCCAGAATTGAGAGCCAGGCGAAGGAACTGGGCGCAGAACACCGCGTGTTCGGTTTGGATAATTCGACGACCATGGACAAAGCACTCAGAGATGTGGCCGTGGTGCTCCATTGCGCCGGTCCGTACATATACACATCCAAACCGATGGTGGATGGTTGTCTCCGAACGGGGGCACACTATCTCGATCTGACGGGCGAGATTCCAGTCTATGAGGCAATCGCAAAGCGAGAGGCTGAGGCCAGGGTGCAGGGGGTCATGCTGCTCCCGGGGGTGGGCTTTGACGTGGTGCCCACCGATTGCCTCGCGTTGCATCTCAAGCAGCGCTTGCCGTCCGCGACACACCTGACACTCGCCTTTCACAGCCATGGCCCGGCTGGCCTGCCGCCAGGAACAGCCAGCACGATGCTGGAGATGATCCCTTATGGCTCCAAAGTGCGACGCAATGGCCACTTAGAGCCTTTCCCGCGAGAGACGAAAACGCGCATGATTGACTTCGGCCGCGGCCCGGTGCGGGCGACGATGTTCCCTTGGGGCGACGTGTT
>JAPLGX010000375.1 GCA_026389925.1 Chloroflexota bacterium | reverse complement strand
GAGATGGCGTTCACCGTCGGGCCCGCCCGCGAGCGGGCGCGCCCGCAGCAGAAACGCGATCCGTTAGGCAACGCGGGAGGGTTATGTGACAACCAGAGCTTCACTGCTGCCGGAGCCACGAAGCTACGCTGGCACCGCGATCATGTTCGGAGCCACTACGGCGTTACCCTTTGCCATTCTCTCGTCTTGGCTCTTTGCTGCTATGGAGGGGCGGTCCTTCGGGGAGATTCTTCCCATCGGCCTGGCTGCCGGCTTGTTCTTTGGGCTGTTCTTTGGACTCACGATGGCCTTCCTCCTCATGGGCAAGACAGCCATCGTTGAAGTCGCGGACAAGAAGGGCTTTGTCTCTCGCCTAAATGTCGCGATGTCGCAGTTGGGGTACAATCCCGCGTCACAAACCGATGACTTCCTCACCTACAAGCCCTCCTTCCAGGCTGGTTTGGCAGCAGGGAGAATCTCGGTGCAGTTGCAGGAGGGACACGCCGTGGTCGTTGGCCCCAAGATGTATGTCACGAAGTTGCTCCAACGACTAGCGGCCAACCAATGATGCGTCGCCTAACAAGCGCATGAAGCTGACCGTGCGCGCCGGCTTTCGCTGCGCTCGGAAAAGCGTTACCCGGATGGTGTGGTTGGACAATTCGCGAACGCGCACGGCAGCTTATGCGCGAATCCGTTAGGCCTCGCCACAGCCTCTTGCGTGTAATAACGCGCCGCGTTACTATTATCACGTGATTCGGAGCTTTCGGGACAGGGAAGCCGCTCGGCTCTTCGAGCGACAACCGGCACGGCGTCTCCCGCCTGGCATCCAGCGGGTGGCGCTCCGCAAGCTGCGCCAGTTGGACGCGGCCGTGGACCTCGCGGACCTGCGCGTGCCACCCGGCAACCGCCTCGAGAGGCTCGTCGGAAACCGCGCCGGGCAGTACAGCATCCGAATCAACGACCAGTGGCGCATCTGCTTCCGGTGGCACTCCGGGGATGCGTTCGAGGTCGAGATCGCGGACTACCATTAGGAGGGCACATGGCTGGCAAGCGTCTGCCGCCGGTACATCCGGGTGAAGTGCTGCTGTTGGACTTTCTCGAGCCGCTTGGCCTGACCCAGTATCGGCTTGCGAAGAGCCTCAGCGTGCCCCCACGCCGCATCAATGAGATCGTCCACGGCAAGCGGGCGGTCACCGCCGACACGGCCCTGCGTCTCGCACGGTTCTTTGGCACCTCGGAGCGGTTCTGGCTCAATCTCCAGACTGCCCACGACCTCGATGTGGAGCCAATTGCCAGAGCGCGCACGACCGGTGGTGTGCTTGGCGGACTGTAGGCCCAGGCCTACCTTGGCGGCGACAACGCAGTTCACGAGTGCGCCTGGTTCCATTCGGTTGGCGCACTCTGCAATTGATGCGCGAATCCGTTAGGCGGACCCAAGGAGGACTTCATGACCGAATCTGGAGATGCGGTCGTGCCTGGGGAGTATGACGATCTGTCAGGCATTCCGTTGATGGGGCGCATCGCGCGACGATTCGTCCTCGGTTTGTTCAAGCAACGGCCGCAGTGGACAAGGCAGGACCTCGCGGTCGAGGTCGACCGAATGCATAGGGAACGAGGAGGCATTCCGGGCACTCAAGTCACGGTTGTGGTGGTCAAGAAGGTCCTTCGCGAACTGAAGGAAGAGGGTGAGGTCGTCAATGTCGCGCGTGGCATTTGGCGAAAGGCTGGATCGGGCACGGCGGCGCCGCTACTGCTCGACGCTCCAACGACCGGCGACAATCAGCCAGCCTTAGATGATGCGTTGCAGGACGACGAAGACGACATCACAATTGTGGAGTCCATCGGCGACGGGCCGGAATCAGTCTACGTCTACTACAATCCCAACGACCGTGAGCTTGCCGACCGAAAGGGACTCGACGCTTGGGAGTGCAAGATCGGGCGGACGCAAGGCGATGTAGCCAGCAGGATTGGAGCGCAGGGTGCGAAGACAGCGCTATCCCACGAGCCCATAATCGGCCTCGTCATCCGGACCGACAACGCCGCCCTGGTAGAGGCTGCTTTGCACGCATCTTTGCGCCTTGCTGATCGCCAAGTGCTCGACAGCCCTGGAGCGGAGTGGTACTTCACGTCGCCGCCCAAGGTGAAGCAGTGGTATTTCGCCTTCGCCGACGCGTTTGCCTCACTTTCGGAGCGCGGGTCCGCCTAACCAGCGCATGAAGCTGCCACTGCGCGCGGGCTGTTGGCTCGCTGGGAAAGGCGCTATCCGGTGGGTGCGGTTGGACAGTTCACGATCGCGCAGTGCAGCTTATGCGCGAGTCCGTTAGGCGCCCTGCGCGACGGTTGCGGTGTGGTACCGTTGCCTGTACTGTTAGACGTACTTCTAATCTGAGGCGCCAATGGCCGCGGTACCCGACATCATTCCCGTCTCTGACCTGCGGCAGGACGCCGCAGGTACACTTCGGCGCCTGAACCGCTCGAAGCAGCCGTTGGTCGTCACCCAGCGCGGCCGGGCAGCCGCGGTGCTCGTCGGCATCGAGGCGTACCAGCGCGGCGAGCGCGAACGGACGATTCTAAAGCTCCTCGCCCAAGGGGAGCGTGAGATTCGCGCGGGCCGCGGCGCGGACCTCGAGGACGTGCTCGCCGAAGCAGACGAACTGATCGCCCACCGCTGAGCGATGCGCGTCCGCTTCACGCCTGCGGGACGCCGGCAGTTCCTTGGAATCGTGGCGCACATCGCGGACGATCGGCCGTTGGCTGCCGCACGCTTTCTGGCGCGGACCAAGAGTACATTGCGGCGCCTTGCTCGCTACCCGAATTCCGGACGACGGATTCCGGAGTTTCCGGATCTTCCCTACCGAGAACTGGTCATCCCGCCGTACCGCTTCTTCTATCGCGCCGAAGGGCAGGTCGTCTGGATCGTGGCGGTGTGGCATGGAGCACAGCTTCCTGAGCAGCCCAGCGAACGCGGGGGCGCCTAACAAGCGCATGCAATTGCCAGAGCGCGCATTCTCCGCAGCGCGCCTTGCGCGGTCCCGTGTCGAGCCTGCCTTGGCGGCAACAACGCTGTTCAGGAGTGCGCCTGGTGGGAGTTGGTTGGCGCGCTCTGCAATTGATGCGCGAATCCGTTATGCGGCGCCTCCCAATAGGCGAGATCATG
>JAPLGX010000233.1 GCA_026389925.1 Chloroflexota bacterium | reverse complement strand
GACGGCGGCTTGAGCGTAGGCGGTGATGCGCGCCAGGGGTTGGAGGCCGAGCTGGGCAGCGCGCGCGGCGCTGGTCACCACGACCGCGGCCGCGCCATCGGTAATCCCCGGGGCGTTGCCGGCGGTGACCACGCCATCCTTCTGGAAGGCGGGTTTGAGCCGGGCCAGCGCCTCGAGTGTGGTATCGCGGCGCGGGGCTTCATCAACCTCGAAGCACAGCGGGTTGCCCTTGGGCTGAGGCAGGTCGAGCGGCACGATTTCTTCGCGGAAGGCGCCCCTGTCGATCGCCGCCGAGGCTTTGCGCTGGCTCTCCAGCGCAAAGCGGTCAAGCTCATCGCGAGTCAGATGGTATTCGCGCGCCACCCATTCGGCGCTCACGCCCATGTGATGGTTTTCGATGGCACACCACAAACCGTCATGCACGAGCGAGTCCACTAATGTCCCATCGCCCAGGCGATAGCCGGTGCGCGCCTGCGGCAAGAGGTAAGGCGCCAAGTCCATGTTTTCCATGCCGCCGGCCACCAGCACCTCGGCGTCGCCGGCGCGGATCATGGCTGCGGCCAGCATGGCCGCCTTGAGGCCCGAGCCGCACACTTTGTTGATGGTCAGCGCGCCGACCGAGGGCGGCAGGCCGGCCGCGAGGGCTGCCTGGCGCGCCGGGGCCTGGCCGATACCGGCCGAGACCACATTGCCCATGATCACTTCGTCCACGCTGCCTGGGTCAATCGCAGCGCGTCGCAGCGCTTCGCGAATCGCGGCACCGCCAAGGATCGGGGCGGGGGTGGTGGCCAGGCTTCCCTGAAAACGTCCAATGGCGGTGCGGCACGCGCTGAGGATGACGGGCTCGCGATTATCGCTCATGGGGCTTTGGGCTCCGGCCACGCTGCGCGCAGACGACGGTAGGTCTCGTCGAGCGCTTCGGGCAGGACGCGCGTTTCGGCCAGCGTGGCCATGAAGTTGGTGTCGCCTGCCCAGCGCGGGACGACGTGCAAATGGACATGATCGGCAATACCCGCGCCTGCGAGTTCGCCGATGTTGGCGCCGACGTTAAAAGCCTGGGGCCGATACACCTGGCGCAGAACCGTCAGCGCGGCCTGGGTGAGCGCCAGAGTTGGCAGGTGAGTGACGGGGACGATCATCAGGTGGCCGCTGGTATAGGGGAAGCGATTGAGGATGACAAACGCGCCCTGTCCGCGATGGACCAGGAGCGACCGTTCGTCTTCGCCGCCCGCCCATGCCTCGCAGAAGATGCAGCCCGAGGCCCGCGTGTGATCCTGGATGTATTCCATGCGCCAAGGGGACCAAAGATGCTTCATGGAGGAAGTCCGCCGAGGATTGTAGCAGAGATTGACAAGCAGGCAAATCGCTCGGCGGCCGTATGGCGTCTGGAGGGAAGGATGCAAGAATGGTTGCCGAGGTTCGGACCAGCCTCTGGCGGGGGTGGTCGCGCCAGCCTGGCTGTGTCTGTGGCTTGCGGCACATCTGGCGCTCTGGTATAATCGCTTCGCCCTGCGGGGCACGTTTTTTCGCTTGCCGACGTAGCTCAATCGGCAGAGCAACCGCCTTGTAAGCGGTAGGCTACGGGTTCGATTCCCGTCGTCGGCTTCCACTGCGCCAGGTCACGGCGCGGAAGCCTCGGGAAGCGCGAGCCTTCCGCGCCGGCCGTGGCTGGGCAGGGCGTGACAACCTGGGCGGTTACCCAAGCGGCCAAAGGGGACTGACTGTAAATCAGTTGGCAGAAGCCTTCGGAGGTTCGAATCCTTCACCGCCCACCTGGCCCGCGTAGCTCAGTCGGTAGAGCACACCCTTGGTAAGGGTGGGGTCATGGGTCCAATTCCCATCGCGGGCTCTGGAGGACTCTCCAGGGACCACCCTCGAGATCAGGAGGACTTATCATGTCGAAGGAGAAGTATGTCCGCAACAAGCCGCACCTGAACGTAGGGACGATGGGGCACATCGACCACGGGAAGACGACGCTGACGGCGGCGATCACGAAGGTCAGCCAGATGCTAGGCAAGGCGCAGTTCCGGTCGTACGCCTCGATCGACAATGCGCCGGAGGAGAAAGAGCGCGGGATCACGATCAACATTGCCCACGTGGAATACGAGACGGATAAGCGGCACTACGCGCACGTGGATATGCCGGGGCACCGCGACTACATCAAGAACATGATCACCGGGGCGGCCCAGGTGGACGGGGCGATCCTGGTGGTGGCGGCGCCGGACGGGCCGATGCCGCAGACGCGGGAGCACGTGTTGTTGGCGCGGCAGGTGGAAGTGCCGTCGATCGTGGTGTACCTGAACAAAGTTGACATGATGGACGATGCGGAGCTGCTGGAACTGGTGGAGATGGAGCTGCGGGAGCTCCTGACCTCGTACGGGTTCCCGGGGGATACGACGCCGATCGTGCGCGGGAGTGCGCTGAAGGCGCTGGAGAGCAGCTCGACCGACCCGAAGGCGCCGGAGTATGCGAGCATCCTCGAGCTCTTGCGGGTGGTCGACGAGTACATTCCGCAGCCGGTGCGGCACACGGAACTGCCGTTCATGATGCCGATCGAGGACGTCTTCTCGATCAAAGGGCGGGGGACGGTGGTGACGGGGCGCATCGACCGGGGGATCGTGAAGGTAGGGGATGCGATCGAGATCGTGGGGCTGCGGGAGAAGACGACCAGTTCGGTGTGCACGGGCGTGGAGATGTTCCATAAGCTCCTGGACGAGGGGCAGGCGGGGGACAACGTTGGCGTGCTGTTGCGCGGGATTGAGCGGGACGAGGTAGAGCGCGGGCAGGTATTGGCCAAGCCGGGGTCGATCACGCCGCACCGCAAGTTCAAGAGCCAGGTGTACGTGCTGCGCAAGGAGGAGGGGGGGCGGCACAAGGCGTTTTTCACGGGGTATCGGCCGCAGTTCTACATACGGACAATGGACGTGACGGGGAACCTGACGCTGCCGGAGGGGGTGGAGATGGTGATGCCGGGCGACACGGTGAACCTGAGCGTGGAGTTGATCGTGCCGGTGGCGCTGGAGAAGGGCTCGAAGTTCGCCATTCGTGAAGGCGGGCTGACGGTCGGCGCCGGCGTCATCACCGAGATTCTGGATTAGGCAAGGACTTATGGCGCGCCAGAAGATCCGCATTCGGCTCAAAGCGTACGACCACCGCGTCCTGGACCAATCCGCGCGGCGCATTGTGGAAACCGCCGAGCGCAACGGGGCCAAGGTGATCGGCCCGGTTCCGCTGCCTACTGACATCGAGCGCTTCACGGTGCGGCGGGGGGCTTTCATCGACAAGGATTCTCACGAGCACTTCGAGATCCGAACGCATAAACGGCTGATCGAGGTCAGCGAACCCGACGCCAAGACGCTGGATGCGCTGATGCGCTTGAACCTGCCAGCCGGCGTCGACGTCGAAATGAAGATCTGAGTGGCGCGTACCCTCCGGCAAGAGCGGACCGGCCGGCCCCCGCAGGGGCCGCCGACCGCTGACCGCCGGGCGGGGGGATGATGCGGCCCGTCCCAAGCCGACAGTCCCGCGCGAAGTGCAAGCATGAGGAGACAACCGATGAAAGGGTTGATTGGGAAAAAGGTGGGCATGACCCAGATCTTCGACCAGGCCGGGCGCCTCGTTCCGGTCACGCTAATCGAAGCTGGGCCATGTTTTGTTGTCCAGGTGCGCACACCCGAGAAAGACGGGTATGCCGCCGTGCAGCTCGGCTTCGGCGAAGCCAAGAGCTCGCACCTCACGGGCGGCGAGCGCGGCCACCTGCAGAAGGCCACCCCGCAGCCGTTGCGTTATTTGCGGGAGTTCAAGCCCGGCGCCGAAGAGAGCCTGAAGCCGGGAGATCGCCTGACGGTCGAGGTCTTTGCTGTCGGTGAGCGCGTCGACATTCTCGGCACCTCAAAGGGCAAGGGCTTCCAGGGCGGCGTGAAGCGCCACCACTTTAGCGGCGGGCCGAAAACCCACGGTCAATCCGACCGGCTGCGCGCGCCGGGCGCCATCGGCCAGACCACCACACCCGGGCGGGTCTACCGCGGCAAGCGCATGGCCGGGCATATGGGGTCGGCCCACTCGACCTCTTCGCGGGTGCGCGTGGCGCTGGTGGACGCGCAACGCAACCTGCTCGGGTTGGAAGGCAGCGTGCCGGGGGGCAAGGGCAGCATCGTGCTCGTCCGCGAGGCGCGCAAGCAGTAGGCTGGCAGGCGCGCACACGGCGTTGGGAGCGAAAACCATGGAAGTGGATGTGGTGAACATGCAGGGCAAGAAGGTGAAGCGGGTGACCCTGCCCGCGGCCATCTTCGAAGCCCCGGTCCGGCAGGATTTGATGCACCAGGCGCTGGTGCGGCAGTTGGCCAACGCGCGCCTGGGCACGGTCAAGACCAAGGGCCGTGGCGAGGTTTCCGGCGGCGGCCGCAAGCCATGGCGCCAGAAGGGCACCGGCCGCGCCCGCCAGGGCTCGATCCGCGCGCCGCAGTGGCGCGGCGGCGGCAAGGTGCACACGCCTGTGCCGCGCGACTATTCGGTCAAGATGCCGGTGAAGATGCGCCGCGCGGCTCTGCGCTCGGCCCTCTCGGCCAAGGCGGCCGAAGCGATGGTGGTCGTGGTCGACGAGCTGACCCTCGAGGCGCCCAGCACCCGCGCCATGGCCAGCGCCCTCAAGGCGATGACCGGTGGCGAGAATGCCTTGGTCCTATTGCCGCAGGGCGATGACGTCGTTGAGCGCTCGGTGCGCAACTTGGCCCACGCCAAGACGCTGCGCGCCAACTACCTGAACATCCGCGATCTGTTCGCTTTTCAGAAGGTGCTGGTTCCATTGGCCGCGCTCGATCTGATCGGGGCCTGGCTCGATCCGGGGAGGGCCGCATGACGATTTACGAGATCCTCAAGCGCCCGATCATCACCGAGAAGACGACCTTCCTGGCCAGCAAGCGGCATCAGTACGTGTTCGAGGTGGCGCCCCGCGCCACCAAGGCCCAGGTCAAGGAAGCGGTCGAAACCCTGTTCGAGAACGTCGAGGTGGCCAAGGTCAATATGCTGATCGTGCCCCTCAAGCGCACCCGCTCACTGCGCAACCGCCGCCTGCGGGTCCGCCGCTCGGAATTCAAGAAGGCGATCGTCACCCTGGCCAAGGGTACCATCCCGATCTTCGAAGGGGTGAAGGGATAATCTCATGCCGGTGAAGAAGTTCAAACCCACCTCCCCCGGTCGCCGGGGCATGGCCGGGCCGACCTTCGAAGAGGTCACACGCGCGCGGCCCGAGCGCTCGCTCATCGTGCCGCGCCGCGGGCACGGCGGTCGCGACATGCAAGGCAAGATCAGCGTCCGCCATCGCGGCGGCGGCGAGCGCCGTCACATCCGCCTCATCGATTTCAAGCGCGACAAGCGCGGTATTGGGGCGCGAGTGGCGGAGATCGAATACGATCCGAATCGTTCGGCGCGCATCGCACTCTTGGTCTACGCCGACGGCGAGAAGCGCTACATCATCGCCCCGCTCGACCTCAAGGTGGGCGACATGGTGATGGCTGGCCCGCAGGCGGAGATCCGCCCGGGCAACGCGCTGCCCATCTCGCAGATTCCGGTGGGCACGCTGGTGCACAACGTGGAATTGCAGCTCGGGCGCGGCGGGCAGCTGGTGCGTTCGGCGGGTGCCGGCGCGCAGCTCCTGGCCAAGGAAGGCGAGTACGCCCAGGTGCGCCTGCCATCGGGCGAGGTGCGCTTGGTGCAGCAGACCTGCTACGCGACGATCGGCGTGGTGGGCAACGTGGAGCGGCGCAACGTGAAGCTAGGCAAGGCCGGCGCCAGCCGCCACCGCGGCGTGCGCCCGACGGTGCGCGGCACGGTCATGAAACCGGTCGATCACCCGCACGGGGGAGGCGAGGGACGGGGCAAGGGCTACAAGCAGCCCGTGTCGCCCT
>JAPLGX010000011.1 GCA_026389925.1 Chloroflexota bacterium | reverse complement strand
ATTGGCGTCCTTCTGCATGGCGGTGTCAGCGTCGTGATAGCGGCCTGTCTGGTATTCGCGGTGGTTTTGCCCTTCGCCTTCCTTGCGAGCGTCGGACGGGGGTACCTATTACCCCTCGGAGTTGCAGTTCTTACATTGATCATGGCGAACCTGTTGATGGTTGCTGGATGGGGCGATTACTTCCCATGGGGCATTCCGGGCATGTATGCACAGGGTAAGAACTCCCTGCCACCGATCAGCTACCTGATTGTGATCTTGACCGGACTGGCAGGCATGGTGGCGACGTATCTCTGGTGGAAGTTTGCAGACCAGAGCCGTTAGTCGTAGATAAGGCGTGAAGGGGTCCCGCAAACAAGCGTACGCCAAAAAGGGGAGCCGGGCTTTCCCGGCTCCTCCTTCAGTTGTTGCGAAACCAGGGGTTTGTGACGAGCACGTGGCAGGATGGGCATCGAGCGCGAAGTCCCCACAGTCGCCGAAGACGGGATCCGGAAAGAGCCTTGCCCTGGCCGAAAACCCCATCCGCCCGACTTCAAACCCAGCAACAATCTCAGAGACGCTCCCGATTGTGGCAAGAGCAACATGAATGTCGGCTGTGACGCATTGCGGTGGTCACGACAGAGTCAGCCCTCGATTCGAATTCCCCATTGACACCATGACCCCGATCGACCACCGAGGCCATTTGAGCCTCGGTTCTCTTTTCGTCCACCCACGCGTTTTAAGCCAGATTCCCCTGTATTCGCGATGCCGTATTCGCATCTGCCCCCTTGGGCTCGTAACCTCCTGGTCCCAGGTTCGAGTTCCGGGAGCGCCATTAGCCCAACCATAGTCCACCCGGCTCGCGCCCTTCGCCCCTCGACCGATTCTTCCACCGCTGACATATTGGGATGGGGTTTTCGTTTAGCACAACGATGTCCCCCCTGCCACGAGGTTAAACTGCTCCGTCTGCGAGCAGAAAATGTGTTACACTTAGGAGCGCAGTCAAATAAGTGGATCTCTGTCGTACCGTGGCCGCCGACCCTCATGTGGGTTGGTGGCATCTCTAATTCCGGCCCTGCCGGCAGAAAGCAGTAATAAAATGGAAATCAGAATATATGTAGGAAACCTGGCCAAGTCAACTACTGAGGCTGAAATCAAAACCCTGTTCGCGCAAGCCGGGGAAGTCACCACGGTTGATCTGGTCAAGGACCGGGATAGCGGCATGTCCAAGGGCTTTGCCTTTGTCACCATGACCGCCCAGGCTGACGCAGATAAGGCCATCAGCATGTTCAACGCCTATTCCCTTGCCGGGAATATGATCAAAGTCAATGTTGCCAAACCGCGCGTGGAGCGCCCCTCGGGCAACTAGTGTTGCGTCTCGGGAATAGCTAGATGAAGTCTTTGGGCCTTGGCCAGGATGACACCGACTGTGGAGCGCCAGATACTTGCCTGAACCCCCGGTTGTAACGCGGCGTGAAGCGGCGCACTCAGGCTAGGGAAACTGCAGGGATTGTTAACAATACTTGAGAGACGCGACACTAGGAGATCTGGGAGTCGATCCTCGGAACGAGGGTTGATTGCGCCGCCCTTGGCGAACGTAATCATGCCCCCCTGAGGTCGAACCTGTCCCGTGTGGGCCAGGCGGGATAGATGTTTCCGGCGAGACTGGCTCGACTCTGAAATGCACGTGGTGAACTCAAGAACGGAGGAAAGCCCTCCTCAAGGGAAGACGACTTCATTTAACTGGATCAGACCTTGACAGGCGCAGTGCTTTCATAGATGTTGGGCAGCATGCATCGGGCGCGATCGCTAAGCAAGACGGTACCATTCCCCTCTCTTCGCATCAGCGCGGCTTCTAGCGAATAGGCTATTTCGCGATTCAATGTCTTCGTAGTACAGACTGTCTGGCCCCCGATAGTCGAATCCCATGAAGGTTATTATGAATCCGATCCAGCGGAAGAAGCGGGTGTCAATGCGCATCCCATCATCTGTCGGGGCGACTGCGAGGGTATGGAAGGGATCGTACCTTGTTCCAGCGCATACAGGCTCGACCCGAAGCTGGTCTGAAGCGCGCCCATGCCTGATGTAGTCCCTCACGAACGAACTCAAAGGAGCTCCTATGCGCGGCCTTCCCTATGAGGAGGGCCAGGTAGTCGAAAGCAATGAGGGCCAGCAGTCGGTGATCGACGGCAGGAGCGCCTACCCTGGGTCGAAGCTGGGGAAGCGGTCTCTTGACGATTGTCCCTCCCGTGGGGAGGTCCATGGGCACATCGTCGGATAGGTCCTTGAACGCCTCCGTCCAGCGGTTCCGTTCATCGTCGTTCATGCCCTTCCTGCGCATCCTTCTGGCAATGGCACCAAGCGCTTCGTCGGTATCGAGGATTAGGGACTCGTTGACGCCGGTTCCGGCCAGGACCCGAAGGCGACCCTTCGAGACGGAGGCTCGCACTGTCGAGCGGTCGCGCCCAGTGCCGATGAACTCTGCCTTGTCCATGAACTTGGCATAGAGGGAAGGTACGCGGTCTTTGAGCTGCTCCATAGCGAACGTGATGGATGGATCCTTCTTGAGCAGGGCGACGAGTTGCGAGCCGAAAGTAGCATTGCAGGGATTGCATAGCATGCGGCCTTCTAGGCGGCCGCCTATGCACTCGGGTATCACGTGCTCCGGGTCGCCCGGTGCGCGCTCTTGGCAGACTATGCAAGACTCGAAGTCATATGGAATGAGCATTGTCGCAAGTGGGGAGCGAGACTCTGCATGCCGCCCACCTCGTATTTATACAGAGACATCCCCTTCGCCCGCTTGATTTCGGCCACCAGGTCTTGCCGCCCCGGCTGAGGCCCTGCTATGACGCATACCCGCCGCAATTACCCACCACTGAGGGGTGTTATGCCGCTTTGTATCCGTGTCACATCGCAGTTCGTCGGGCCGCCAGCTGTCCTCGTGCGTTCCACCAACGGCAACCACTGACCCCACGGCCTCTCCTACTCTCGCCGGTCATTCTTGCAGGTTCCTCCTTCTGATGAAACCTCGCCCGACCAGCGTTGACACATGGGGCAGGTGTCCACCCCCGGCGGACATGAGGTGTATGTGCCCACTCCTCCGAGAGAAATCGAAATCCGGCATGATTCCTAGTGGCCCATGCCCCCTCCCCGGACGGTCTTTCCGGGCTCTCGATTCGAGTGGACACATGCCTGTAGTCACGTACCCCTGACTGCTTCACAATGTGGCCCGAACCCCTCACATTGCCTCTTGCCCCGGCCTTCTCGCACCCCAGAATTGGAATCGAAAGCGATTCATTCACTGGCGAAGGTTCGCTCTGCTAGACGTATTCGCCGTACGGAAGGAGAGGCGCCATGATCAACGAGATAACCGTCGAGGGCCTGGTCGTCCGCACCTGGACCGGAATCGGCGACACCTTCTACCGGCTCGGCATGCTTCCGCGATCCCGGTCTGCCTCCCCGGCCGCGCGGTGAGCCGCAGGAGACGCACGACTTTGTCACCGTGCGCGTTCCCGACGGAACGCTCGGCGGACCGGTTTGCGTCCTGCGAGACGACCCGCTCCGTGTCCACGGCTTCTTGCAGAGCTGTGACTACAGGGAGTCGCTCGCAGAATTCATCCACGGGGCACGCGGGCGCCCAGACTACTTTACGGGTACGACCTGCACAAGTTCACCCCCGCGCGTCCGCTGAATGAAGGGATCGCCCAGCGCATCGTGCGCCATGGGAGGAAGACACCTCGCAACGCGTGACCACGGCAAAGCTTAACAACCGCACACCAGCGATTCCTTACGATGGCCGGGGCGACGACCCCGGGGGGAGGTGGCCTTCGGCCATTCCTGTTCATTGCGGATTCCCTCGCGTCAGGCTCACACCGGCATTGCAGCACTGAGTTCTGTGTTACCATCCCTCTCCACGAGAGCGGCACGCAATGAACATACTGCTGATCTACCCCGAATTCCCCGATACGTTCTGGAGCTTCCGCTATGCCTTGCGGTTCATCCGCAAGAAAGCGGTCTCCCCACCCCTTGGCCTCCTGACGGTGGCAGCCATGTTGCCTCAGGAATGGGACAAGCGCCTCGTGGATCTCAACGTCACGTCCCTCGCTGACAAGGACTTGGCCTGGGCCGACTATGCCTTTGTCAGTGCCATGCAGGTGCAGCGAGAATCTACACTGCGGGTCATTGATCGCTGCAATCGGGCCGGGGTAAAGGTCGTCGCCGGGGGGCCTCTCTTCTCAAGTGACATCGAGCACCCGGCGGGCGTCGAGAGCTTCGTGCTGAACGAGGCGGAACTCACCTTGCCGCAGTTCCTCGAAGACCTGCGACTCGGATCCCTCAGGCAGGTGTACACCACTAACGAGTTCGCCGATCTCTCCGGAAGCCCCGTCCCGCTGTGGAATCTCGCGAACATGAAGCACTATGACACCATGAGCTTACAGTTTTCAAGGGGGTGCCCATACCAGTGCGAATTCTGCAATGTAACCGTGCTGCTCGGACACCGGCCCCGCACCAAGCAGGCCGCACAGGTTATCGCGGAGCTCGACAGCCTCTACGCGACCGGCTGGCGGGGCAATGTGTTCTTCGTCGACGACAACTTCATTGGTAACAAGAAAGTGCTCAAGGAGGAGGTGCTGCCCGCCCTGATCGCCTGGCGTCGCGGCAAGTCGGGTCTGCCGTTCAATACCGAGGTGTCGATCAACCTGGCGGACGATGAGGAGCTGTTGCACCTCATGGCCGAGGCGGGATTTGACACCGTCTTTGTGGGCATCGAGACGCCGGACGAAGAGAGCCTCGCAGAGTGCCACAAGTTCCAGAACAGGAACAGGGACCTGGCGGCCAGCGTCGGGCACATCCAGCGCGCCGGCTTGCGGGTCCAGGCCGGATTCATTGTCGGCTTCGACAGCGACACGCCCTCAATCTTCCAGCGGCAAATCGACTTCATCCAGAAGACCGGGATTGTGACGGCCATGGTCGGCCTGCTTCAGGCCCCCTATGGAACCCCGCTCTACCAGCGCCTCAAGCGTGAGGGCCGTCTGCGCAAGACCATGTCCGGGGACAACGTGGATGGATCCACGAACATCATCCCTAAGATGGACATGGCGACCCTGCGTGAGGGGTACAGGAAGATCCTTCGATCGATCTATGCCCCCGAGGTCTACTACCAACGCGTGCGCTCATTCTTGCGCGACTATCGGCCCCCCAAGATAAAGGCCCGTCTCGAGTTACAGCACGTGCTGGCCTTCCTGCGCTCGATCTATCTTCTCGGGATCAAGGGGGTCGAGCGCGTCCAGTACTGGCGCCTGGTCCTGTGGACCTTGCTGCGCCGGCCCAGAGCGTTCCCCCTGGCAATCACTCTCGCAATATACGGTTACCACTTCCGCAAGGTGAACGAACTCCACGTGCAATGAGTCCCGGCGTGACCTGCGATCCCGCCCGCGAACGCAAGTGCGCCACGCGTGCGGACACATTCGCTCACACGGCTGTTCGGATCTCGAATCCCGATTGATGCGTCGACCGCCGAATGAGCACGAGGCCAGAACACCGTTCGTTGAGCCGAGCAACTCGGCTGACGACTGGCACTCCAAGGACGTATATCCTAAGATGGAGGATGAGGTCGAGGTCTCTTGATCCTGTCCCTCGAGTGGCCAGCCTCTTCTTCAAGTGTCCTCTGGGGTTGGCATGCAAGAGCAGCCGCGCAACTTGCAGGGCAGCGACGCTGGAACGCTTTCTTGCGCGCATCCTAATGAGCACAAAGCTCAAACGGGGAGCCCGTCATAGTGCGCACCAAGGATGGGGGATAAGGGAGCCGCCGAGGACGAAAACAGAAAAGGTCGCCGTGTCGGCCTCTTGACGAGTGGCGGCGTTGCATCGAACCCGCAAGGTGGGAGTGTGCGGCGCGCGACAATCCTCGATCAGCATTTCAGGCAAGCCCCCTGCACCTCGGTGCCAACCGGCCGTGTAGGCTCGTGCGAGGTGTGGCTCAGCGTTCGGGCGTTGTGAGATCCAACTCCTAGCGCCTCGCCTGTCGCTCAAGCCGCTCCGCCATCGCCAGATATTTCTCGTGCATGCCGACGCCGATCTCCTCGTGCTCGATCCGGTCGAACGCCTCAGCCAGTCCGCCCTGTAC
>JAPLGX010000256.1 GCA_026389925.1 Chloroflexota bacterium | reverse complement strand
TCTGCCTCACCGCGCAGCCTGCGCCGCAGCCGATCCAGGAAATTCACCCTCGAGTCGCTTGGACTTTCTGGTATGATTGGCGCCGGCTCCCGTCCGAGCGCCCCGGTCGTCGTGCGTCCTCCTTCCCCAGGCGCGTTCGTCCAGCACCTCCGATCGGCGAGAAGGCGAGGCTCGCGAATGCTCAAGCGCGCATCCGAGATCTATCACCAATACCCCTCCAAGTTCTGGGTCGTGGCCGGGGCCAGTTTCGTCGACGTGGTCGGGCGAACGCTCATCATGCCCTTCTTCACGTTGTATGTGACTCAGAAGTTCGAGGTCGGGATGACCCAGGCCGGCATTCTGCTGGCCACATTCTCCGTTTCCGGGTTCGTCGGGAACCTGATCGGCGGGGCGTTGACCGATCGCCTCGGTCGGCGGGCGATGATTCTCTTCGGCCTCGTCTTCTCGGCGGTCAGTTCCATCGCCATGGGCCTGGTCGGCGAGCTGCGCGTGTTCTACTTACTGGCCGTCGTCGTCGGGCTGCTCTCCGACGTGGCTGGCCCGGCACACAGCGCCATGATCGCAGACCTTCTGCCGGAGGAGAAGCGCGCCGAGGGATTTGGCATTTTGCGCGTGATCGCCAACATGGCGTGGATCATCGGCCCAACCATCGGCGGGCTGCTGGCCACGCGCTCCTACCTCTTGCTCTTTGTTCTCGATGCGGTATGCAGCATCATTACCGCGCTCATCGTCTTCCGCTTGATCCCGGAGACCCGGCCGCAGGCTGTCCATCTGGCCAGCCAAGAATCGATGGCCCAGACTTTCATGGGCTACCGCACGGCACTACGCGATGCGCCTTACGTGGGGTTCCTGCTGGTCGCGATTCTGATGAACCTTGTCTACCTGCAGCTCTACTCCACCTTCTCCGTTTTCCTGCGCGACGTCCACGGCGCCGGGCCGCGGGTGTACGGCATGCTGATGAGCCTGAATGCCACCACGGTCGTCCTGCTGCAATTCTGGATCACGCGCAAGCTGCGGGTCTACCCGCCCATGCTTATCATGGCGCTGGGCACGGCATTCTATATGGTCGGCTTCGGGATGTACGCCTTCATCGCCGGGCTGCCGCTCTTCGCGCTGGCCATGCTGCTCATCACCATCGGCGAGATGATCGTCATGCCAGTGTCGCAGGCGCTGGTGGCCCGCTTTGCGCCGGCCGAAATGCGCGGGCGCTATATGGCCGTCTTCGCTTTGTGCTGGCAGGTCCCTTCGGCGGTGGGCCCATGGGCGGCGGGGATCATCCTCGACAACTTCGATCCGCGGCTAATCTGGGTGCTGTGTGGCGGCATCTCGGCGGTTGCCATCGCCGGGTTCTTGCTCCTGCACACGCTCACTCGCGCCCGCTTTGCGCCACGGCCGGCCGCCAGCCCGGCACCCACGGCCTGAAGTGTGCCTCGCACGCATGTCTGTGGCTGAGAAGAACCGGACCCGCACATGCGGGTCCGGTTCATTCATGGCTGCGTGGGCCCTGTGCGCAGGGCCGCCTCAGACGTGCGCCGCTTGCACCGCCTCAGGGAAACGTCCCGGCATCGCCATGCACAGTGTGCGCAGCATGAGCACGTCCGGCCGCAGGCAGGCTTCGTAGTACCGCTGATTGCATTCCATCATCGCCTCGCGCAGCCCGCGATCGGTGAAAAGACGCAGCGTTTGTATAACGCACGTCTCGGGTGAGTCAAACTCGAGGTAGTTTTCTCCTGCGGCCAACTCCCCCGGCACTTCGAAGCGCAGGCGCTCCGCGGCGATGGCTTTCGAAAAGGCCGCGTATTCGGCCAGCTTCCAGCCGATCGACTCGTGCAATCCGGTGGTGGCGATGCCGATCGAATGCTCACGCAGCAACCGGATGTAGTTCTCCTTGGTCGAGAGGCGGTCGTCCGGGAGCAGAACATCCTTGTGGTGTGTCAGGGCGTAGGGCGTGTGGCGGAAGCCTCCGGTAAAGGCCGCGCCGAACTCCTTCCGCAGCAGGCGCACGCACTCGGCGCGCACTTCGTTGATCTGCCGTCGCTGCTCGACCTTCTCCGCCGGACGGGCGGGGTCGTCGGTAGGGTCCCAGGCGCGCGCCATGAACAGCACTCGCGGCGGCTGGGCACGCTCGGGCGGCGCACTCATTTGACCCATCGTCGCGCGGAAGCCGGGCGCCACCGCCGACATGTCCATCCCGCGCAGCGCCAGGCGGAGCATTGCCCTCAACCGCTTGCCTGCCTCCGGCTCGAAAAACAACCGGCGGCGGATTTCGAACCCATCGCGGCCGTCGGCATACACCGCGTAGTTCAATCCATACGGGTGCACTCTGGCACGCAGCGCCGGCGGGATCGCCTCCCGCGCGTAGCTGCGCTTGAAGTACAAGTCCACGCCCTCGGCCGCGGAAAGGTTGATGTCCTGGGCGTCCTGCATGTCATAGTAAACGCGCACACTGTCTTCCAAGAGAAGCAGGAGGTGCGCCTCATGCGCGGTCGGTCCGTAGACCGAAGCACGCTCGTCCCCCTGGCCCCGGCGGATGAGCACCTGCTTGAGGCGGATGATCCCCGCTCGATGCAGCAGCACCAGGCCGGTGAGGGATTGGGTGAGGTGGGGCGAGAGCGAGCGGCAGAATACCGTGGCGTGGATGGGTTTCATGGCTCCCAACCCGAAAGGCCGGCGGCGCACACACCGTTGGCCCACCTGGTGCGGCGGGAACAAGCCCGGCAGGGGCAGCCTACGCTCCGCGGCCTTCGGGTTTGCTGCCCTCAAGGATCAGCGTTTCCAGGTCGTAGAACTCGGCCGGCATCTGGCGCAGATTCTCCAAGCCGCGCAAGTCGTCGCTCGAGCTCTCGCCCGGCCGCCAGGCCTTGATCTCGGCGAAGCCCGCCCGCTCCATCGCGCGGCGCAGCGATTTCTCGTCATAGATGAATCTGTGGCCCCAGGCGCGCACGAAGTGATTGATGATGTAGCTGTCTTCGGCCTGCTCGGCCGGCAGGCCCGAGGCCTGTGCCGCCCAAGCCAGGTAATGCTGCTGCAACGGTAACTTGTCGGCACGGTACAGGTCAATCAGGAAGACCAGGTTGGGAGTTGCCACGCGTAGACGGCCGCCCGGCCGCAGGACCCGCCAACATTCGCTCAACATGAAGTGGGCCTGGCTGGGCGTGAGGTGCTCGATCATGTGCTCGCTGTAAACGTAGCGGAACGTGGCCGGTTCGAATGGGAACGGCTTGCGCACGTCGAGGTAGAGCTCACGATTGGATTCGGGATGGTAGTCGGAATTGAGCCAGCCGGGGAGCGGATGGCGGCCGCAGCCCAGGTTCAGCTTGCGCGTTCCCCCGGCGGCGA
The DNA here is from genome assembly GCA_026389925.1 of Chloroflexota bacterium. Classification (GTDB taxonomy): domain Bacteria; phylum Chloroflexota; class Anaerolineae; order Anaerolineales; family RBG-16-64-43; genus RBG-16-64-43. The sequence continues at coordinate 15,940 of JAPLGX010000256.1, read as the reverse complement.
AGTACTCCTTCCGCAGCCGGCGGTCGGCGCCGGCCAGGTCGCGCCGGGCGCGCCAGGCCACCGTGTGCCGTGCATCACGCGAGATGGCGCGCAGGTCGTGCGCATACTGATCGAGGTAGACCCGCGCCAGGAGGGTGCGCACGAAGTTCGGCATGCGCACATTCTATCTCGAATGGGCCGCCTGCCGCGCGGTTAGAAGCCTTCCAGCTTGCCGCTGCGCTTGGCCTGGCGCTCCACCCAGCGGAAGAGCGAGTAGCCCAAGAGGACGTAGACCACGCCCAGCAACACCTCCCCGCCGAGCAGCGGCAACACCGACCCCAGGCTCGCTCCTGCAATCAGCGCGCGCGAGGCGGCAATGCCGCGCGTCAGCGGCAACGCCCACGAGATGGCTTGCATCCACCCCGGCAGCGTGGCCACCGGGATATTGGCGCCGGAGAAGATCAACAGCCCGAAATACGCCGCGTTGTTGATGAACATCGTTTCGATGCTCACCAGCCCGACGCAGCCGAGCAGCAGGCCCAGCCCGGAAGTCGAAAAGGTGGTGATGAGGATGGTCAGCGTCAAGCCGCCCAGGTTCGCCTGGGAAAGGTCGAGCCCAAGCAGCAACACGCCCCACGCCAGGCCCATCACCACGCTCAGCATCCCGTCCATCACGTGCATGAAGGCCCGTCCCGAGAACATCGCCAGGCGGTTGGCCGGCGTGCCGAACAGATAGGGCAGCGTGCCCGCCCAACGGTCGCCGCCCACGCTCATGGTGACACCGTAAATACCGTTGACCGCGGCCAGCTGAATGGCGTTGCCGATGATGAAGAACGAGGCGTTCGCGCGCCCGGTGGCGAATGTGCCCAGCAGAGTCCAGAACAGGATTTGCACCAAGGGCATGAGCACCTTGGAGGCGATGTAGGCCGCGGGGCGCAGCCAACTGAAGAGCGCCACGTACGAGAGCAGCGCCCCCTCCAGGAACAAACGCACGTTAATCGCCAGCGCCCGCATCAGCGCCTCCTACTCCAGCCTGAGGCTCGCGTCGGCCCGCGCCTTGTGCAGCACGATGCGCGTCAGCCATTGCGACAGGACAAAATAGCCCACGGCCAGCGCCACCATCATGCCCCAGCACAAGGCGACCTCCGACAGCGTCGCGCCGCCGGTCGTCGTCCCGTGCAGCGCGCGTGCCGCCCAATACGGGGCCAGGATGTACGAGAAGGGCGTCGTCCAGCCCGGCAGCAGGGCAATCGGAAACAGGAACCCGCACAGCATGTAGATCGGGAATTCCATGGCGTTCTGGAATTGCTGCACCGTGCGGCTGAGCAGGAAGATCGGCGCAATCACCAGGCCGAAGGTGACGTAGGTGATGACCGTGAAGCCGAGCGAGACGACAAACAGCAGCGGCTGCTGGATGGCCAGCGACTGATGAAAGACCAGCGTCGCGAAGATGTAGCTCACCACCATCGCAAGCAGCGACTGCACCACGATGGCCAGGTTCTTGCCGAAGATGATCACCGAGACCGGCGTCGGCTGCCCCACCATGAGTTCCAGCGTTCCGGTCCAGCGCTCCCAATTGATGCTGTTGCCGCCCATGAAGAGAAGCGCCGACCACAACCCGGTCATGCCCGAGCCGACCACGACGAACAAGGCGTTGGCCGCACCGCGCGCCACGAGCATGTACATTGCCATCACCGTGACGATCAGCGGCTGGACAAGGATCGTGAACAGCACGAACGGGTCCGGCGCATTCATGCGCAGGGTCACTTCGAATGCCGCCAGCGCCACCCGCCCGTTGTGCCGCCAATCGGCCGCGTTCATGCCTCGCCTCCCACTAGGCGCACATAGGCATCTTCCAGCGTGGGTTCGCGCACAACCACCCGCCCCACCCGCAACCCGCTCATCGCGGCCATCAGGTCCGGCACGGCCTCCGCTCCGCGGCGCGTCTGCACCCGCAGCCACTGGCGGTGGTCGAGATTCTCCAGCGAGACCGTATCCACAAAGGGCATGCCCCGCACGTTTTCGAGCACGGTCTGCGGCAGGCCGAAGACCTCGACCTCCACCACCGAGAGATCGCTCACGTGGCCCTTGAGCGCCTGGGGTGTATCCATCGCAATGATGCGCCCCTTATTGATCACCGCCACGCGCTGGCACAAGGCGTCCGCCTCGAACATGTAGTGCGTGGTGAGGAGTATCGTCTTGCCTTCGGCCTGCAGGTTGCGCACCACGTGGCGCAGCTCACGCGCGCCCACCGGGTCGAGCCCGATCGTCGGTTCATCCAGGAACAGCACTTCCGGGTCGTGCAGCAGCGTGCGCGCGAAATGCAGCCGCTGCATCATGCCGCGCGAGTAGCCCTCCACCTTCTCCTTGCCGCGGTCGCCCAGGCCCACCAGTTCGAGCAGGTAGGCGATGCGCTTGCGCGCCACCGCCGGTTCGACGTGGTAAAGCGAGGCAAAGTAGCGCAGGTTGTCGATGCCCGAAAGGCGCCAGTACAGCCCGCGTTCGCCGCCGAAGATGAAGCCGATGCGCTTGCGGATGGGTTCGGGGTCTCGATCCACATCGTGCCCCAGCACGCGCGCCGTACCGGCGCTGGGGATGAGCAACGTCGTCAGCATTTTGACCGTCGTCGTCTTGCCGGCGCCGTTCGGCCCCAGCAGGCCGAACAATTCACCCGGGGAGACGGCAAAGGAGATGTCGTCCACCGCGACGACCGTCTTGGCCTTGCGGCGGATGACGCCGATATGGGTCTTGAATTCGCGGCGCAGGTGTTCAACCTCAATCGCGTTCACGGGGAAACCTCATGCGCGAGCGTCGGCCCGGGCGACGGCAGCTGCAGGTGATCGTCTCATCGCGAGACTCTCGCGGGCAGCCGTCTGCCCGCACTTGGCATGGCGAGAGGGACTTCACATTCTACCGCGCGGGGTGCGGCCTGTCGTCCCCCATTTGAGGGAAATAGGTGATCCGGCGCACAAGCCCCTGTGCCGGATTGCGTCCTGTGCTCCTGCATGAGCGCCAGGCGGAGGGCGCACGGCCGCACACGATCCGTTTCGACGATATTCTGGTCCGGGGATCTGGCGGGGGCGGTGAGCCAATCGCACGCGCAATGTGCGAAAGAGGCGCAGGCCAGGACTCGCCGCGATGGGCCGGCTACAACTCGTGGCGACGCCGGATCTCCTCAACGACCTGCTCCACCTGGCGCCTCACGGGTCCCATCACGTGCTCGGGCGCCGGGGGTGGCAGGCGATCGCGCAGAGTCTCGCCGCCATACTTGCGCCTGTAGCTTCCCGGCAACGGGTCCGGGAACTCCTGCCCCGTCATGACTCCGAAGAACAGCGTCCAGGCGCGCGGGACGACCTCCAGGTCGTAGCCGCCGCCACCCAGTGCCAGCCATCGCGTGCACAGCGTGCTCATTCGCTCCACGACCTTCACCTGGCCGAGGGTGGTCAACTTCAGCTCGGCCAGCGGATCGCGATAGTGGCTGTCCACGCCGAGCTGCGTTACCAGAACGTCGGGGGCAAAGCGCGCGACGAGCGGGGGCGCCACCTGCTCAAAGGCGTCCAGGTAAGCCGAGTCGTCCGTGCCGGGAGGCAACGGCACATTGACGGCATAGCCCGTGCCGCGATCACGCCCCTCCTCGTGGAGCGAGCCCGTGCCCGGGAAGAGGGTCCGCCCATCCTGGTGGAGCGAAATGGTCAGGACGCGATCGCTGTCGTAGAAGGCCCATTGCACGCCGTCGCCGTGGTGGACGTCGATATCCACGTAGGCCACGCGCGCACCCTGGGCCACCAGCCAGGTGATCGCAATGACCGCATCGTTGAAGATGCAGAACCCGGAGGTCTCCGCCGGCCGAGCATGATGCAGCCCGCCGCCGAAGTTGAAGACCGTCTCGGCCTCCCCGCGCATGAGCATGTGCGCGCCCTGCAGCGAGCCGCCCACCTTCAGGCGCTCGCTGAGATACATCCCCTCGAAGACCGGATTGTCGCCTGGCCCGAATCCGAAGCGGTGGGCCGCCACGTACGGGTCGCCCTCGCTCAGGCGGCGCACCGCGTCGATATAGGGCTGGGTGTGGAAGAGGGCCAACTCCTCTTCGGCGGCCGGGCGCGGGGCGACGAGACGCGTCGTCCTCGGGCGCAGCGCCTTGTAGGCCTGCAGCAGTTCGTAAGTCCGCCGCAGCCGCTCGGCGCGCAGGGGATGCCCGCCGCCGTGTTCGTGCGCCCAATATCCGGGCGAGCACATGAGGACGGTCTGCCGGCCCGCCGCCACGGGCGTCATGCCAGCCTCTCGGCGCGTACCCGCGCCGGCCCCCACACCCCGGCGATCGCCGACCCGCAGCGCGGGCAATGACCCGCGCGCATCCGGTTGCTCAGCACCTCAAAGCCCAGGCGCTGGATAAGCAGCTCGCCGCACTCCGGGCACCAGGTGTTCTCCCGTTCCGATCCGGGGCGGTTGCCGAGGTACACATGCACGAGCCCCGCGCTCTCAGCGATTTGCCATGCCATGTCGAGCGCCTCGCGCGGCGTGGGCGGCGCGTGAAAGCGGTGGGCCGGATAATAGGCGCTGAGGTGCCAGGGAACCTGGCGGCCAAGGTCGGCCGCGATGCGCCCGGCCATCGTTGCCAGCTCGTCCGGTGAATCGTTCACCCCCGGAATCAGGAGGGTGGTGATCTCCAGATGAACGCCGCGACCTCGCGCCAGGCGGCACGCCTCCCACACCCGCTCGACGTCGGCCCCCTTGGCATAGCGGTGCACCACCTCGGCGCTGCCTTTAATGTCGACGTTCATGGCCTGCAGCCCGGCATCGGCCAGCAGGTCGAAGGCTTCCGGGGTCATGTAGCCGTTGGTCACGAAGGTGTTGTACAACCCGCGCCCGCGCGCCAGGCGCATCGCCTCCAACGCCCATTCGAGCGAGAGCGTCGGCTCGTTGAAGGAAAATGATGTGCCCTGGCAGAAGTGGCGCGGCACACGCCGTACGAAAGCCTCCGGCGAGAGATACTCTCCGGCCGCCGGCGGCGGGGCGGTGGAGATGTCGCTGTTCTGGCACCACGGGCAGCCGAAGTTGCACGACCACGAACCCGCCGTGAGCGCATACGTGCCGGGGTAGAAGTGGAAGAAGGGCTTCTTCTCGATCGGGTTTGCCGCCAGCGAGGAAACCGAGCCGTAGATCAGGGTCACCAATGTGCCTGCGCGATTCTCGCGCGTGCGGCACCAGCCCTTTCCGCCGGGCGGCAGCAGGCAGCGCCGGGCGCAGACGTTGCAGCGCACCTTGTTTCCCTCGCGCTCCTGCAGAAGTGCCTCGCGCACAAAACCGGACCCCAAGGATTGCTCCCCTATGCCAGGATGTCTGCCGAGGATGTCATGTGCCTCGGAAGTGAGACTCGTCCACGTTCGGCCTCCCATCTGGAGGGCGGGTCGGTCTTTCCGCTAGGGCTTGACCTCTCCGCCCGAGGGCGGCACCGGCGACGCCGTCTTCTTGGGTGGGATGTACGAAAAAAGCACCAGCGCCAGTGCGGTGATCCCCGCGAGCGCCCACATGACGATCGGGCGATAGGGCCAGGGCGAGGCCGCATCCAGCACGAGCGCCGCAAGGAACGGCGCTCCAATGAGCGACCGCCACGCGGACAGTGGCGGCTGTGTGACCACATTGGGCTGCGCGATCTCTCCGGCACCTGAGAGGAACACCACCAGCATGAACACGATCTGTAAGAGCGCCTGCATTCCGGTGAACTTGAATCCCACCAGCCCGAGCAGGTAGGCAACGTACACCGCCGGCACGGCCGCATACAGCCCGACGCTGATGGCCTCGCCAAATCCTCCGCGCCATCCGAGTAGCCCCACCAGCGCGCGCACCAGGCCGGTGACAATGGCAATGAAGATGAACCAAACCAGGAGGTTGGCCAGGAGCAAAACCCCCAGGACGATGCCGGTCACCGCGAGTGTCAGGCGCTGCCACAAGGCGGCCACGCGCGGTGCGTCCAGGACGATCGGGTCTGCCTGCAGGAGCTGCTGCAGCTGGATGATGGGCACGACCTGATACTCGCCTCGGCTCAAGAGGTGCAGCTCGGTGCGCGTGAGCAGCATGCCCTGGGCGTAGCGGACGCGGTCGATGCCGCGAATGGCTCCGGTGGTGTCGATGGCCATGAACTGGCCGGAGCCCTCGGAGACAATGAAAGGTCGCGCCGGTTCCGACGCCGCCACACCGCTCTGGATGGTCAGGGTGGGCACGCGTCCCTCGATGAATGCCTGCCGCAGGCCGCCCCCTGCAGCCGCGAGCGAGGCACCCACCCGCAAGGTCTGCACCAGCGTCACCGCCAGGGCGAACACCATGAAGAAACCGATGGCCAGCCCCGAACCGCGGCGCACGCCCCGGCGATAGTACCCCGGACTGAAGCACGGCATCACGAACCCGGCCGCGATCCACGCCAGCGGCGAGAGCTCGCCGCTCGGCGCGGCCGGATCGGGGGTTGGGGAGGGCGCGTTCATATGTGCCTCCGTGAACTGAGGAGCACCGTCGGTCCGGCGCGGACCGATCTCTGCGCCGGGCCTTCACCCCCCGCGCCCACCCTTGCGCGGAGGCTGGCCATCGCTACCCCGTCCTACTGGCCCAGGCCTCGATAGGAAGCCATCATGCGCAACAAGATCTCGCGATAGAGGAGGTAGTTGTCGTGCGTGAGACCCAGCCGCAGCCAGTCCCCGCCATAGTTGAAGCGCGTGCCGTCCTCCAGCGTGAAGTAGTAGACCTCGCTCTTGAAGGCATTGTTCTGCTGAGGGTCGTAGATCTCCATCCCGCCTGCCGCATAGGCCTGACCGCCAACAATGACCGTCTCGGTCTTGTTGACGATGGTATACGCACCGATGCCGCTCACCCCGCACGGCGAGGAGTATTTGCCGCCGCGTTCCTGCGGCGCACCGATGGTCAGGAAGCCGATGGGCAGCTGAACGTCGACGCACAACTGCGCCGGGTAAGTCTGCTCAAGGAGGGCGAAGTACTGGTCGGGCGTCATGCCGGCCGGCAATTCATCCGTCGGGTATCCCGTGACGCCAACGGCGGTGATCACAGCTTCCGGCGGGTAATCGAATTGATAGCCGAGGAAAGCATTCGTGTAGGTCAGCCATCCCGGGATGGCGGTCGGCAGGCCGGCCGGCACGGGCGTGTCGGTGGCCGCCGGTGGCGGCGGGGGCTGGCTGGGGAGCGTCGTGGGCAGCGGCGCCGAGGTGGGTGTGGCCACTCCCAACGGAGGCAGCCCACAGGCCAGGGTCACAATCAGTACCGCCGCGAGGAATAAGCTCTTGTGCATTGGACCTCCTGCGCTGCGACGAGCGAATGATGTTCGGCGCCCGGGGGGGGCGCCACGCAGTCCGTGCGGCATCGCGTGCCTGCTCTATTGTAGGCGAGATTCGCGCACGGCGGCCGGCGCCCTCAGGCCCACGCTATCCTGGGCTCGCATCGGGAGTGGCGCCCACCTCGTACGGCACCGGACAGCCGAACTCCGCCCAGCGCTCGGCATCCTCCACATCGGTGTCGGGGAAAACGACCCACTCCCCATTCTTGAGAATGGCCACCTTGCTCACCCGCCGCCCGTGCCACACCACCTCGTGGCGCGTCGTCCCTTGCGTCGTCCAGTACGGATTGCGGATGTCGACCTGGTAGCACACGGCACGAGCGACGCCGGCACCACGCGCAGCTTTGGCCACAATACCCGCCGACTGCGAAACGACCCGCACCTCGCCGCACGCCGACTGCCGAGGTTCGCCGGGCCAAACCGGAATGTCGGTGATGCACACCTGGTAGCTGCGCTCAATCGAATTGAGAAGCGGCGGCGGCAGCAGGCTGCCTCCCAACGCCGGGATATATCCGCGCACGGCCCACAGCGCGAGGACCAGCAACGCGGCTCCGATCAAGATGTTCCTCGAGTGGGCTCTGGCCCAGGCCGCGATGCGGCGGGCCAGGCCAGGATTCTCGTTGGCGGTCATTCGACTCAGCTTTCGTCCGCGCGACCGGCACCTGGGCCCGTCTGCATTGGACACACCACGAGGTTGCCCACTCACACCCTCGCGGGCCCGCGCGCGAGCCAGGCTTCGATCCCGGTCGCCATCCTCTCTCCCACGCCCGGCAGGCTGGCCAGCCCGCGCGCGCCCAGCGTGCGCCGCACCAACCCGATCTCCTGCGGCAAGTCCTCGATCGCCCAGGCCGCTTTGCGATACTCCCACATGCCCCGCGTGTCGCCGGCCAGATCCATTGCGTACGCCTGGTCCGCCAGCCACTCGACCAATCGCTTGTTGAGCGCGCGCTTGTCGCCCGCGACGATCGGACGCGGCACCCGGTCGCGGATGCCGAAGCTCGCGCACAATTCGCGCACGCGGTTAGCCACCCGGCGCCACGCCTCCTGGCTCGGGCCGTAGCTGCCCGCCGGATACAACGCCTCATAGCGCGCCGCCAGGTCCGGCATGTCGCGCGTGAGCACGCCCATGAAGTACTCGCGCTGCTGGTCGGCGAGCGTCAGCCCGCCCGCCAGGACGAATTGCCCGCCGTGCTCGACCGTCTGCCGCACGAGCGAGGTCAGCGTCGCATCGTCGTCGCACAATTCGGGCAAGAGCGGCATGGCACACGTGCCGGTTGTGATGCCGGCCGCGGCGAACTCCTCCATCGCGGCCAGACGCTTCTCGGCCGCAGGCGCCAGGTTCTCAATTGCGCGCACGCACGCGGCGCCCGGCGCCTCGGCCGTGCTGATGATGCTGAAGGCCACCACCGCATGGGCATTCTTATGGATCTCGCGCAGCAGGTCCAGGTCGCGCACGACGAGCGGCGAGCGCTCGAGCACGAACACCGGGAAGATGAGGTCGCGGCATACCTCCAGCATGCGCCGCGACAGGCCAAACTTGCGCTCGGCCGGCTGGTAGTCGCCGGTGAATACAACGTCCACCGGCGCCCGCCGCAGGGCGCGCTCCAGGAGTTCGGGCGCGTTTTCCTTGACTTTGATTTGGTAGGCGAAATCGTGGGGGTCGTCGTAGGGGGAGTACTTGCGCTCGCGGCAATAGCAGAAGGCGCAGCCGTGCTGGCAGCCGATATACGGGTAGGCGCTGTAGCGCGACCAGAACCAGTGGTCGGCGCGCTTGCTCTTGTTGAGAATCGTCTTCGGCCGATAGGGGGTGAAAACCGTCCGCCGCCCCACGCCCACCTCCGCGATGCCGTGCGCGGCCGAGCCTCACCTGCCACGCTCGCCGCAGGGCTACTCTATCACAGCCGCGCAGCCCGTAGAGCGGGCTGCTGGGCTGCACTTGAGAGCGGTTTAGCGCCCTGCCCCCAGAATCTCACCGCCCCGGGAGGGGACCGGGGCGGTGAGAGTACTGTGGGACCCTGGAGGAGGAGAAGGAGGGAAATAGGGCTAAGTCTCCGCGCGGCTCAGGAACGCACCGTAACCAGCGCCGGCACGGGCGCCGTCGGCTCCGGCCGATTGGTGGCCGCTACCGCACGCATGAGCTGCGGGCCGTCGATCAGGCGGATGTCGCGCGCGTGCGCCCACGAGCGCGCCTCGCGTGTGAACCCGGCCACCGCAAACACGTAACCGCGCACCGCCTTGTCATCGGCGACAATCGCGGCGTGAAGATCGCGCACCACAAATTCGCCCAGCGGGCGGTCGTTGCGCGCGCTGCACAGCACCAGCTCGCGCTCGCCCTTGGGGTTCTCAAGTAGGATGTCGCCCCCGGTCTCGCTGCGCTGCACCACCGTGGCCTGATAGCCGCGCATGCGGAAGAGCACGGCGGCGAAAACCTTGAAAGCTTCAGGGGTGAGCCGCTCGAGTTCGCGCCGGAATTGATACACACCCTGGGTCGAGGCCGGTGAGGCGGCTTCCTTCACCCACAGGTAGGCTTGCGCCACCCAGCCCGCCACCGCGAGCAGCGTCAGGCCAATCGCCGCCATCGACATCGCGACCGGCGCCATGGGGTTCCACACCATCCACGTATACAGCGGCACGCCCACCACGAAGATCCATAGCAGCGTGACCTCGAGCGCCGGCGCCGCCAGCGCCTCGCGCAGCGGCCCGCTTGGGCGCCACAACGGCTCGCGCTGCGGCTGCAAGAGCGGATCCCACTCGGCTGTCTCCGCGCGTCGCCGCGCCGCCAGGATCAAGGCCACCTGAATCCCAATCGGGAGGAGCAGCAAGTAGTCCATCAACGGTTGCGAAAGAAACGTCATCACATCCAGAAAGAGGTCCATGTTTTTCTCCTCAGGGTCCTGCACGGGCGGCAGCAGGGCATTGCTCAAGAATGAGGAAGGCTCCCATACCTTTCCGGCAGATGAGCGATCTGCCGCCCGCACCATGATTATCCTCGCCTAATCGGACGAAGTGTGGTTGCAATAGGGTTGCAGACCACGCCGATCGGCCGCAAATCCAGCCAGAATCAAGCCGAGGCCGCGGGAACCTTGCGAGCGGGCCGCGTCTCGCAATCCTTGCAAACCATGCGTTCCACAAGTCGTGCCGGGCGCGCATCAGACATGATGCGGAAGGGGGAACGATGCCGACGCACGCGTCGCACCAGGCCCCCCTTCTTCATGGTCACCGGCTCGCCGGACCGGCACAGGAGGCGTGGCGGGGACAGGCCACGCGAGGTCAGATGGCCAGGAGCGCAGTGGCGAGGAGGCACACACCGACGCCCAGCCACTGGCGCCGTGAGACGCGTTCGTGGATGAGGAGTGCGGAGAAGACGACCGTGACCGCCGGGCCCATCGAGGAGAAGACCGCGGCCACATCGAGGCGCGTGACGCGCGAGGCGAGCAGGAAGAAGACGTTGCCGCCGGCATCCAGGACGCCGGCCGCGAGGGCAACCGGGTTTTCGCGCGGGCTGAGCAGCGGCAGGCGGCGCGCGGCGAGGAGGCCGAGCGCAACGACCGTGGCCACCGCTTTGGCCGCGGCGAGAGGCGCGAACACGCTGCCGTTCGAGACGCGGCTGATGAAGATGATGTACCCGCCGAAGCATACGCCGGAGGCGAGCGCGAGGATGAGGCCCTCGCGCGTTTGGGCGTGCCCCTTCAGTTCGGACCGCGTGACGAGCCAGATGCCGCCCAGGCCGATGAGGATACCGGCTGACTGGGTGGGCGTAGGAAGCCCGGCCAGCGCGAGGCTGACAACCACCGGGAATAGCGCGCCAACCACGGCCGAAGTGGGCGCGACGATGGCCGCGGTGCGCATCGAGAGGCCGCGATACAGCGCGGCGAGGCCGACCGCGCCGGAGGTGCCGGCCGCCGCCGCCCAAGCCAAGTCCGCCCAGGAAGGCCAGGGTTCGCGCAGCGCGAGGGCAATGAGGAGCAGGACGAGGAGCCCCACGAGCGAGGTGAGCACCAGCACGCGGAAGACGCTGGCGCGGCGGGTCGCGAGGCCGCCGGCAAAGTCGCCGCTGCCCCACACCAGCGCTGAGAGAAGACCGTAGAAGGCGCCGAGGACAGGCGCGGAGCCCGGCATGGCTAAAAGGCCTCACATGTGGGCAACATTCAACGACTCCCGCTCAAGGTATGCGCAGGCGCTCGCCACCCGGCCGGGGTGGGGCTTATCGCTTCATATATGAAGAGAGCAGGTCCGCTGGCGCGCTGGTGCGACGGGTGTTGTACCCCATCCGGGGCGGAGGGGCAAACCGATGCATCGCCGCCCGGCGAGGACGGTAGGGGCACGCCATGACGTGCCAGCCCCAGAGAGACAAGGGGCTGAAGCCCCTTGTATGGTGGGTCGGCCCCCATCACGACCATGGCCATTTGCCTCTCGGGGCGGTCGACCACGCGTTGCTCACACACCGCGCGCTGGGTTCGGGCCCGGCATGCCGTGCCCCAACAGGATTGTGGCCAGACGCTCAGCCCGCCTCGAAGGCGCGCCGATAGATGTCTTCGTAGTCGCGCTGGGTCAGTGCGCGCGCGTTGCCGAGGGTCTGCGGGTCGCGGAAGGCCATCGCGCCAAGCTCGGGGATTTGCACCTCGCGAAAACCCATCGCGCGCATGGAAGGGATTCCCAACTCATCGGCCAGTTGCGTGACGCGGCGCGCCGCCGCCCGCGCCGCCTCGAGCGAGGCCATTCCCGGGCGCGCCACGCCCAGTGCCTGCGCGAGGCGCGCGAACCGCTCGGGCTTGGCCGGATAGCTGAACTCCATCACCGGCCCGAGCAGGCGCGCGGTCAGCGCGCCGTGCCCCACCTCGCGCGTGCCGCCCGCGGTCTGGCTCATGGCGTGGGCCGCGCCAGCACTCTCGACGCCGTAGGCCATGCCGCCCAGCGTGGCGGCGGCGCTCATCATCGTGCGCGCATCGAGATCCTGGCCATGCTGGACGACGCGCACCAGCCAGCGCCCGATGATTTCAACCCCCTGCAGCGCCACCGCGTCGGTAATGGGCTGGGCGTAATCGCAGGTGTAGCACTCGACGGCGTGTGCCAGCGCATCCATGCCGGTAGCCGCGGTCATCTCAGGCGAGAGGCCGAGCGTTGCGCGCGGGTCCACCAGCGCCACGGCCGGCGCGATGAGTGCGGTCCCGCCGACGTTGAACTTCAGCCTGCGCTCGGGGTCGGTCACCACCGCCCACAGCGTGACCTCGCTGCCGCTGCCGGCCGTGGTGGGGATGCAAATCGTGGGCGGGATTGCGGTGCGGATGGGCTGCTCGCGCGCCCACTCGTAGCCGCGGATCGACCCGCCGCCATTCGTGACAACCCCGCTCACCACAACGCCGATAGCTTTGGCCGCGTCGAGCGCGCTCCCCCCGCCAAACCCGATCAGCCCGTCGCAGTCGGCGCGGCGGTATTCGGCTGCGGCCTCATCGACTAAGGCCACATCCGGGTTGGGACGCACGCGATCGAAGACAACCGCCTCGGCACCGGCCGCGGGCAGTGCCTGCAGTTCGTTCCCCAGCAGCGGGTGATGAGCGAGATGCCCAGTGGTCACGACCAGCGGCCGGCGCACGCCGAGCCGGCGAACCCACACGGCCAGCTGCTCGATCGCGCCGACGCCGAACACCACCTGGGTGGGCAGGATGTATGTGCTGAGGGAGGGCATCTGCCTCCTTGTGATGGAGTTCGCGCGCAGGCGCACACAGCGCGGGGCACCACGCGCGGCCGGAGTGCGCATCAGTTTACCCGCTCTTGCGAGAAGCGATTGTGAGGGTGCGCATGCGCGCCTGGGAGGCGCCAAGCGGGAGGAGCCGTTGCCCCGCGCGGAGTGGGGATGCCATGGCACGCGGGCAATGAGACCCGGGGCCGAATGCGGCGGGGCTGTCGTCAGCCCACGATTTCGCCGCGCAGGAAGGCCGCGGTGCGCGGGTCGCGCGGGCTCTCAAAGAAGGCTTTCGTCGCGTCGAGTTCGATGAGTTGGCCGGAAAGCAAGAGCCCGGTGCGTTCGGCCAGGCGTTTGGCCTGGAAGATGTTGTGCGTGACGAGAATCACCGTCGTGCCGTGTTGGCCGCAGTGTTCGCGCACGATCTCCTCAATCAGGCCCACGTTGTACGGGTCGAGGTTGGCGGTCGGCTCATCCAGCAGCAGCACCCGCGGCTCAACGAGCAGCGCGCGCGCCAGCGCCACGCGCTGCATCTCGCCGGCCGAGAGCCGCCGCGCGAGGGTATGCACAAGCGGCCCCAGCCCCACGCGCTCGAGCAACGCGCGCACCCGCGCTTCGCTGCTCAAGCCGCGCAGATGCAGGCCGTAGCGCGCGTTGGTGACCACGTCTGCGTCGAGCAGCACCGGTCGTTGGAAGACGGTGGTCACCTGGCGGCGCAGTTCGAGCGGCGCCGAGCCGCTTGGGATTTCCTGGCCGCGGAATCGGATGACGCCCCGGCGCGGCGGCTCGAGGAAGTTGAGCAGCCGCAGCAAGGTGGACTTGCCGGCGCCGCTCGGCCCGACCAGGGCCAGCCGCTCCCCCTCGCGAACGGTCAGGCTGGCGAGCGAGAGAACGGTCCGCCCGCCGTATTCCTGACACAGGCCGCGCAACTCGTAGATGCTCTCGCTCACGAAATGCTCCGGCCTTGCAGGCGAAGCAATGCGAGGTTGGAACGATGTGGCGCCCAGCGCCCGCGCCTGCAAGCGCAGGTCCGGGTCGACGCTGCGCACCGCGGTCATGGTCAGCCCGGCCACGAGCGGAAAGGCGATGATGGTCTGGGCAAAGACCATGGCGCTCGGGGTGAACAGCCAGTGCAGCGCTCCGAGCGGCCCGCTGCGCGAAAGCAGCATATACACCGCTAGGCCGACGACCACCGGCGGCAGGCCCATGCCGGTGTACAGCAGCGCTGTGATCAGGCCGCGGGCGATCACCCGACGCAGGCCGAGCAGCGCCCCGATCGGAATACCGGTGACCACTGTGATCCCAAGCGCCAAGCCGCTCACCTGCAGCGAGAGCAGGACGATGCCGCGCAGGGCGGGATCGCCGGTGACGATCAGGCCCAGAGCTTGAATCAGCGATGTGAAGAAACCATCCATTCGTGTCTTGCCTGCGTTTTTCTGCACCGGCCCTGCCGAGGTGGGCGCCGACGCGAGGGGTGCGCCCTCGCGCCGGAACATCCACCTGGCGCACGAGCCGGCCTTTGAATTGTTGGGTCAATTCGGAAGCGCGTCCGCGTAGAACAGCGGCTGGCCGTATTCCCCAACGCCGAAGCCGCCGATCAGCGTCTGAGTCTCGGGCAAGAGGAACCAGTCCACGAGTTGCATGGCGGCTGTGAAGTTGACGCCCGGATGCTTATCAGGGTTGACCGCCATGATCCCGTACGGGTTGAGCAGTGACTTATCTCTGTTTTCCTCGATGTTGTGACCGCCGAAGATGATGCCCAGGTGGGGGAGCTTCTCAGCCATGGCCAGATACGTTCCGCGGTCGGTGAGGGTATAGGCCAAGGACTCCTCGGCGAAGAGCAGCGTCTCGCCCATCTTCTGCCCGAGCGAGCTGTAGCCCGAGAACGTGGGCTCGATTCCGGCCGCGGCCCACAAGGCGAGCTCCTTGGTGTGCGTGCCGCTGTTGTCGCCGCGGCTGGCGAAGGGCGTGTTGGCTTTGGCGATCGCGGTCAGCGCCTCAGCGGCACTCGCTGCGCTCGCGGCACCGGCCGGATCGGCGAGCGGGCCGACCAGGATGAAATCGTTATGCATGACATCAAACCGCTCGCGGGCGTCGCCGGCGGCGACGAATTCATCTTCTCCCTTGCGCGAATGGACCAGCAGCACATCCGCGTCGCCGGCACGCCCAATCTCGAATGCCTGGCCGGACCCCACGGCGACCACGTCCACCTCGCAGCCGACCTTCGCCTCGAAGATCGGCAGGAGGTAGTCGAGCAGGCCCGAGTCGTCGGTGCTGGTTGTGGTGGCCAGGCGCAGCAGGCACCCAGGCACCGCCGTTGGCACAGACTCCGTCGGCGCCGGCGTGCTGGTCGGCAGGAGAACGGCGGTTGGCTCAACCGCGGCCGGGGTCGGGGTTGCGCACGCGGCGAGCATAAGGCAGAAGGTTGCCAGACCGAGCAGTGACTTCCTTGACACAAATCCTCCTCTATCGGGCTAAGAGATGACGGCCAAGACCTGCCCCGCGCGCGATGTGTCGTACCCGGGGGAGCGAGCGGCGACCGAGGTCCAGGCCTCACGTGAGAGCGTGTCCATCAGCGCGCGGCCTCCCGGCGACTCATGAACCCGCCGCGGCATGACGAGGTCGTAGCGCTCAACGCCCAGCGGCAGGAAGGCCAGCCCCCAGGCCTCGGCCGCAGCGCGGATCCCGGGGCCGGCATCGACGATGCCGGTGGCCACGCACGCCGCAACCGCGTCATGTGTGGCGGCTGTCCGCTCCCACCCGAGCAGGGCATGAGGATCAACTCCAGCCTGACGCAATCGCGCGAAGAACAGCAGACGCGTGCCCGTTCCTTGCGGACGATTGATCAGGCGAATCCCCGGGCGAGCAAGATCGCGCAGGTCACGAATGTCGCGGGGATTGCCGGGCGCAAGCATGACGCCGGTCTCGCGCATCGCAAG
>JAPLGX010000141.1 GCA_026389925.1 Chloroflexota bacterium | reverse complement strand
GATCTGCAGGCCCTCGGACCCAACCCGACTCTCGACAAGCTGGTGGCGCTGTTCAGCAGCGCCCCCAGCCTCGACAAGGTGGCCGGCTTGACTGCGCTGGCGTGGCAAGTAATGGACTACGCCTTCTTCCAGGCCCTGACGCAACGCGTCGACAAGGCCGACCCAGCGGATCGCGAGCGATTGGCAGCCATCCGCGACCTGGCACTGCGCGAGAGCCAACGCCTGCGCGGTGCTGCTCAGGCGGAAGTGCGCCGCTCTGCCGACTTGCTGCAGTACTTACTCAAAGCCACCGACCTGCCCGCCGCCATCGAGGAACGCCTGCCTGAAATCGACGAGTCTTTCTTCGCCATCCTGGAGGCCAACCTGGAGGCCGCACGAAATGCAAACCGCCCCGAGGTCACGACACGCCTCGAGGAAATCAACAAGCGACTGATGGAAGCCCTCGAGAAGACTGTCCCGCCTGAGGTTCGCCTGATCCGGGACCTGCTCAGCACGCCAGACGACGCCTCCGCCGAAGGGATGCTGCGCGCTCACGGGGCCGAACTCACGGACCCACTCATCGAATCGATGCAAGCCATGGAACGCGACCTGCGCGCCTCTGGCCAGGAGCCCGCTGCCACACGCATGGCGGCGATCCGTGCCCTCGCAGAAAAACAACGCTCGCTCGCTCGTTTCGGGGTTGGCTGACTACACATCTTCCCACCAGGTCCCCAAGACAATCAGGGGCAGCGCGTCGCTGCCCCTGATCCGTTCCTTTTCCAGGGATACCGGCACGCCCTTCCTACCCGGCGCGGGGATCTCCCCGGCCCAATCGCTGCTCCAATGCACGCGCGATGGTTGCGGTTTCGGCCACTAACCTCGCCGATCGATCGTGAACCGCAACACCTTCCCGGTCCGCATCGCGCACGCCCTCGTCTGCCGAGAGGTGCCCCAGCACCTCCAAACCCGGCGAGTGTTGCTCGATGAACTCGCGGTCCTCGGCGCTGGCAACTTTCGACCCAACGAGAAACAGGTGGGGCAAGTGCAGGTCCTCGGCCAGGGCGCGGATTTGTCCAGCCGTCCCCAGGCTGCGCACGGTCGGTTCCACAACGATGATCATGGCATCCACCGCGTCGGCGGTTGCACGCCCCAGGTGCTCCACGCCCGCGTACATGTCCAGCAGCACGACGTCCGTCCGCCGCAGCAAGATGTGCGTCACCAGCGATCGAAGCAGTACGCTCTCCGGGCAGATGCAGCCCGAGCCTCCCTTTTCCACGGCCCCGAGCTGAAGCAGTCTTACCCCTCGGTGCAGCGCCGAGAACCTTTCCGGGATGTCCTCAACGCGTGGATTCAGGCGGAAGTATCCGCCCATACTTCCCGGCTGCGCGCCCGTCCGTTCGGCAATCAGGTCCTCCATTTCGGCGATTGGCCGCAATCCCTCGAGCACCTTCTCTGGGAAACCGAGCGCTTGGCCCAAGCACGGTGAAGGATCCGCATCCACGGCCAAGACCTGGTAGCCCCGTGCGACGTAGCCGTATGCCAAGAGCGCTGTGGCAGTTGTTTTCCCAACGCCACCTTTGCCCGACACCGCAATCTTCATCCCTCGCTCCATTGGATACCACCCGCCTCAGATCTACAACGCTTGCCCGTGAAGGCGCCGCGCCGCCACGACCGGGATCCCCGCCGCGAGCAATGCCCGAGCCGTGAGGTTGACCGAATCGTGCTTGTCGAGGTAGTTGCGCAGCAGCGCGGGCATCAGCCCCTTTTGCTCGACGTCTTCCTTCGCCAGGAAGTATTCCAGAAGGTCGGAGGGATGCTCGCGCGCTTGCTCCGTGGACACTTCGCCGCCCTCATGCTTGGCGGAGATGTTGGCCACGTGCTGCGCCACCTCCACCAACTCCGCTCTCCGGTCGTACGGCTGGCGCACGATGCTCTTCCAGGCCTCGGTGATGTGATGTTCGAATCGCACGATATCCTCAAACCCAAGCGCTTCGCGAACCGAGGCGGACAACTCAAGCGTCCGGTTGTCGATGGAATTACCGAAGTTGAACCCGATCAGCGGCGTGCTCCCATCCGGGCGCGCGAACAGGCGCGCGCCCAGCAGCGTCCACAGTGCGGCATACGGGTTGTCGTTCCCCATAAACACCGAAATCTTGAACTCGATATCCACTCCGACCTTATACAGCATGTACCCGAGCAGCACCGTGCCGGGATTGATGTTCAGGACGGCCCGCACGCCATAGTTGGTGTAGTAGTAGAGCAGTTCATCCACCCACATGAGTGCATGGTCATTCGGCTGGCCGATCCCGCCGAAGTAGCCGGTGATCGTCTCCGGCCCGCCAAGGTGAACGTTCGATCCGTCGGTACCCTTGGTATCGAGCGTTTCGACGTAAGAGGCGCCCACGATTTGCATGGCCGCCACCACCGCCAGCAAGTCGCCCTGGTCCTGCTCAGACTCCTTCATTCGACGCACGCGAATATAGCGTCCCGGCATCAACTCCCGCCGCTCGATCGCTTGCTGCGCCTCGGTCACAATCCACGGGAAGTACTGGAAGGCACTGATCTCGAGGGTCACGGCCAAGCGAGAAGCGAGGCGATCGACCGCCCTCCCCTCCGTGGCGGCCAGACGGAATTCATCCATGGTCGCAAACGCGCTCCGGTCCCGTTCGCCCTCCAACCAGGTCAGATCCTTGAGAAAGGGCGACCCACGCTCCTTCAGCCGGGCCTTTAGCGACTCCAATTTCCCGGCTCCACGCGCCTTGCGGTTGATTTCCTCGACCGTGCCGTACTTACGAATCACATCCAGGAATCCGCGCATGACCGGATTGCTGCCATCGCCCAGGAGCCGATTGACCTGCTCCACGTGCTGCGCGGAGAGAAGCAGCCGTTCGAGCATCTCGTCCATCGCCCCTCCTACTCTAGGCCCCGCACAAGCTCATCGTACTGGTCGTCCTTCATGGAAAACCAGTTGTCCGCGCTTGGGAACTCACGCGACCGCACTTCGGCTACGTATGTATTGCCTGAGGCCATTCAGGATGACTTCCCCCGCATTCCCAAAGACTTTGGCCATTTTCGGCTTGAAGCGTGGATACAATCCGAACATGTCGTGGAAGATGAGCAGCTGACCGTGCGCTTGCGGACCTGACCCCAAGCTGATGATCGGGACGCCCGCGCGTCCGGTGATGAGCCCGGCCACCCGATCGGGCACCATCTCGAGCAGGATGCTGAAAGCTCCGGCTTGCTCAAGGGCGCGCGCATCATCCACAATGTGCCGGGCGCGCGTCGCATCTTTGCCCTGCACCTTGAACCCACCCAGAGCCGAGGTGCTCTGCGGCGTGAGCCCAAGGTGGCCCATGATCGGAATGCCCGCGCAGGCGATCGCCTGCACGCGGTCCGCCATCTCCGCCCCGCCCTCCAATTTCACGCCGTCACAGCCCGCCTCCGCCATGAACCGCCCTGCATTGCGCACCGCGTCCTGGACGCACACTTGGTAGGTCATGTAGGGCATGTCGCCGATGAGAAACGCGTTGGGCGTTCCGCGCCGAACGGCCTGTGCATGGCGGATCATGTCCTCCATCGTCACCGGCAGAGTGCTCTCGTAGCCCAGGACGGTCATGCCCAGGCTGTCGCCTACCAGCACGATATCCACACCTGCCTGCTCCACGAGGTAGGCCATCGGATAGTCGTAGCAGGTCACCATCGTGATCGGCACACGCTGCTGCATCTTCTCCAAAAGAGCCGGCAGCACGACTTTGCTGCGCTTCTCCATTTCCTTGCCCTCCATCTGGCCGCCTTCGCGTGGTCGGGCTGCCCGGCCCGGTCTAACTGCGGCCGCCCAGCACCGAATTCACAAGCGGCCGCGGGTCCACCAGGTTGTGCCCCAGCGCGGCCTCCTTCTCCCTGCCGAGCGCCACCGCCATGAGTTGGGTGAAGTAGATGATCGGCATGCGCGGCTCAACGCGCATCTGCGCCTGATGCCCCTGCAGATTGATCTCACACAGCGGGCACGCCACGACGACGGCCTGGGCGCCTCGATCGCGAGCGTTGTCGATGATTCGCTTGCCAAGGTCCAGCATCACCTCGGGCCGGGTCATCGCCAGCGACCCCCCGCAGCACGCCACCTTAAGGTCCCACTCCACCGGGGCTGCCCCGATAGACTGCATCAGCCGATCAAGTCCGCGAGGGTACTCGTAATCGACCGCGCCGGTCACCTTGGGCGGGCGCGTCAGCAGGCAACCGTAGTAGCACGCCACCTTTAACCCGCGAAGCGGGAGGCGCACTTCTTGCTCGACCCGGTCGAACCCGACACGTTGGATCACGAAATCGAGCAGCGACCGCACCTCGACCCGGTCCGGGTAGGCTTCGCCCATTTCCTTGTCTATCATCTCGCGCACCTCCGGCCGCGTGCGCCATTCGTGCAGCGCCACTCGGAAGCGACTGAAGCAGGAGGCACATGGCAGCGCGGCCTCCCGAAAGCCCTGTTGATCCAGGAGTTGCATGTTGATCATCGGCAGGCGGACCGCCGCCCGCTCGTCTGACCGATGGGCAGGCGTCGAGCCGCAACACACCCAGCCTCTGGGCTGCACGGGCGAATACCCGAAAGCATCCAGCACCACGCGTGCCGATTTGTCATAGGCCGAGGCCATGCCATGCAACGAGCAGCCCGGGTAGTAGCCGATTTCCATTTCGCCCCGCGGCGGGGCCTTGGCTGCCCCCGGGTGGAAGCGTACCCGGGAAACTTCCGGTAGCGGGTGGATGGCGCCTTTGCCGATCAGCGCGAGCGCCAATGGAATATCGCGGACGATCGTCCAATTGCGCAGGTCGACCTCAGCCATCAGTCCGAGCTCATAGAGACGGCCCAGCAGGTTGACATCGCGCAGGAAGACCTTGTTGAAAAGCGCCACCTCGGGGACTTTGGCCGGCAGACCGCGCTCTACCACCTCGCTCACGATGAAGTCCATCACCTTGGCAATATCCAGGCCCTGCGGGCAGCGTGTCGTGCAGGTTTGGCAGGAGGCGCACATCCAGGGCGTGCGCGCATTGAAGACGTCGTCTTCCAGCCCGAGCTGCGCCGCTCGCATCACCTGATTGGGCGCCATATCGAAGAAGCTCATCATCGGGCAGCCGGAGGTGCACTTGACACACTGATAACACATGTACACATTCTCGCCGGTGGCCCGTTGGATGCGCTCCGCCAAACCCGCGTTCACTTCGACGCTCATACCGCCTCAGTTTCGCGCCGCAGCGCGCACCTACACCTTCCGCCCGCTATTGCGCTGCCGATCCATTCGGCCTCGGGGCGAGACCCGCGCGCTGAACGATTTCCGCGACGGCCTCTTCCCACTCGATGGCCATGATGTGCACGCCCGCCACGCCCGGCACCTCACGCAACTGCTGGATCAACTCCACGCAGATGTCGATGCCGACGCGCTTGGCCGCCTCGGCCCTGGCCTTCTTGTCATCGATGCCCTTTCCCGTCGCCTCCATGCGCTCGACAATCTCGTTGGGCACATCCAGCCCGGGCACCTTGTCGCGCATGTACTTTGCCGCGCCCACCGACTTCAACGGCCCCACACCGGCGAGCAGGTAGACCTGCTTGTCCACCCCCAAGTCGCAGACTCGGGCCATGAACTCCCGGAAGCGCGGTAGGTTGTAAACCAACTGCGTTTGCACGAAGTCGGCGCCGGCACGCGCCTTCTTACCCAGGCGCAACGGCCGAAAATCCGCCGGATCGGCAAAGGGGTTTTCGGCCGCGCCCACAAAGAAGCGCGGCGTGACACCCTTGATTTCCTCTCCACATTGGAAGGCGCCGCGATCGCGCAATCCCACCACCATCTGAATGAGCTGGGTCGAGTCCAGGTCGTGCACGTTCTTGGCCTGTGGGTGATTGCCAAATGACTGGTGGTCTCCCGTCAGGCACAGCAGGTTGCGCAGCCCGAGCGCGTAGGCGCCCAGGATGTCCGCCTGCATCGCCAGCCGGTTGCGGTCGCGGCACGTCATTTGGATGATGGGTTCCAGCCCCTCGTCCAACGCCAGTTTGCCGGCCGCAATGGAAGACATGCGCACAATGGCGGTCTGGTTGTCGGTGATGTTCACCGCATCCGCCCACCCGCCCAACAGGCGCGCCTTCCGCCGGATGATGGCCGGGTCCGCATTCTTGGGCGGGCCCAGTTCCGCCGTTACTGCGAACTGCCCCGAGCGCAGCACGCGCTCCAGCCGGCTCTCTGTGCGGAAACCGCTGTTCGCTGAACTCATGGCTCACCTCTTTCCGCCGCCGTCCTCAGATCGAACTCGTGGGATTCAAGCGCAGGTCCTCGCGCACGACCTTGCGTGGCCCGCCGTCGCGCGAAGTCCGCCAGTCCTTCGGCGGTTGAATCTCGAGCAGCAACTCCAGCCGACCCTGTGCCTTGAGCCGATCGTAGATGAGCTGCCAGGCACAGTCCGTGTCCGGACTGATTTCGCAATGCCCATTCACCGATCCGCCGCATGGCCCGTTGAGCAACTGTTTCGAGCAGCGGGCGATCGGGCACACCCCGCCCGTCAGCCCCAGCAGGCAGTCCCCGCATGCCTGACATCGCTCGGACCACACCCCTTGCTCGACCGGCATCCCCATGAAAGCCGTGTTCAAACCCGGAACGACGATCTTCTCCGGGAAGCGCTCGGCCATGGCCTGGACGCCGACGCCGCATCCCAGCGAAAGGACCAGGTCCGCCTCGCGCACCTCGTCGCGTACGGCATCGATGTACTCCCACTCACACTGCCGTTGCACGACAGCATGCGTCACCTGCTGAGGCCGACCGTCCACCCGGCTGGCCATGCGCAAGGCCGAGGCCAGGATCCCGGCCTCCTTCTCTCCGCCCGAGAAGCACACTGTCACGCACGTTCCGCACCCCACCACCAGCACCTTCTCGCCACCCTGGATCAAGCTGCGGATTTCCTCCAAGGGCTTCTGTTCGGCGACAATCATATTGCCTCCTCACGGCTCTCGCCGTACTCCTCTGCGGGCTAAGCGCACCTCAACCCCATACCTCTCGCCTGTCACATCTCCCCGGCTTGCCGCCCGGCAGTGGTGCGCAATGGCGAGGGGCCAAGCTGGCGAATGTGCGCATCCATCTCACGCGCCACCTCCGCCCAGCGTCCTCCCATCGCCGACGACAAGTGATACATCCGAATCCTCTCCCCCCCCACTCCGGCTTCGGCCAACACTTGCCGCGTCCGCTCCACGCGCTTTCGCGCCCGCAAGTTGCCCGTCTGATAATGACAATCCCCTTCCATGCATCCCGCGATCATCACGCCGTCCGCGCCGGCCTCAAAAGCATCCAGGACGTCTCGCACATCTAGGTCGCCCGTGCAGGGAATCTTCACCACATGGATGGTGTCGGGATACTGCAACCGCAAGGCTCCCGCCAAATCGGCTGCCGCATAGGCGCAATAGTGGCAACAGAGGGCAACGATTCGCGGCTCGAAACCTAGCTCGCCCATGCCCCAGCCTCTTCGAACAGCGCGGCAATCTTCGAGCGAATCTGATCTGACCGGCTGTGCATCAGGACGATGGCATGCGCCGGGCATTCGCCGACGCATTGGCCGCATCCCTGACACGCCACCGGGTCGATATAGGCCGCGCCCACAATGCCGCCCACGCCAGACAAATCCGCACGAATGGCTGGAACATGCATCGGGCACACGCGCACGCACGTCAGGCACCCGGTGCACAGCGCGGAGTCCACACTCGCCACGGCTCCACCCGCGGGAAGCGTATCGCGCGCGAGGATGTTGGCAGCCCGCGAGGCAGCTGCCTGCCCCTGGGCGATGGCCTCATCCAGGAAGGCCGGATAGTGGGCTGCCCCGGCCATAAACACGCCCTCCGAGGCAAAATCCAATGGCCGCAGCTTGACGTGCGCTTCCAGGAAATACCCCTGCGCATCGCGCGGCACCTTGAACACCTGCCCTAGCTCGTGGGCCCCCTCCGCCGCGATCATCGGAGTGCTGAGCACAAGCCAATCCGCCGAGAACGACAGCGACTGCTGCAATGAGGCATCGACCACCGTCACCTTGGGCAGGTCGCCGCTGCAGTCTACTTGGGGTGGGTTCGCGGCCTCGTACCTCAGGAATTCCACCCCGGCGCGTCTGGCCTCGGTGTACTCGCTTTCGCGCGTCCCGAAAGCCCGCAAATCCCGGAACAGAATGCGGACTTGCGCGGCGGGGTCGACCCGTTTGAGCGCGGTGGCCGTCTTGAGCGCCTCGCCGCAGCAAATCCGGCCGCAGAAGCCCTCGGCTCCAACGCATTGCAGCATGACCACCCGCACGGGGCGATTCCCTGGGCTCAATCCGCGCGCGGAGATGCGCCGACCCTCCTCATCCCACAAGCGCTGTTCGAATTCCTGCTGGGTAATGACCCGCGGGTGCCGCCCGAGCCCGTGATACTCTCCGCGCGCTTCCTTACCTCCCGTGGCGATGATGGTCGCGCCATGCCGCACCTCGACCCGCGACCCATCCGCCTGCTGCAGCCGCGATACGAAATTGCCGACCACCCCTTGCGTTTCGGCCACAACCGCCTGCATGTGGCAGACGATCCGCCGCTGGCTCTCCACACGCTCCACCAGGTCGCGCAGCAACTCCTGGGGGGCGGAGGCGCCCGCGAGGAACCGCAGGTTGCGCAGGTTTCCACCCAGCTTATCCTCGCGCTCTACCAGGTGAACGGCGAACCCTTGTTCCGCGAGGACAAGCGCAGCGCTCATCCCTGCCGGGCCGCCGCCGACGACGAGCGCTCCATGCTCGACAGGGACGCCGGTGCGCACGAGCGGCTCAAGTCCTCCCGCGCGGGCGACTGACATGCGAACCACACGCTGAGCCTTTGCGGTGGCTACGTCGCGGTCGCTAGAATGCACCCACGAACACTGATTGCGAATATTGGCCATCTCGAACAGAAACGGATTGAGCCCCGCCTGGCGCAAGGCATCCTGAAATAGCGGCTCATGCGTCCGCGGCGTGCAGCTCGCCACGACGACCCGGTTGAGCCGGTGTTCTCCAATGCGCTGGATGATCGCCGCTACGGAATCTTGCGAGCACGTATACAAGTTGCGCTCCGCGTGGACCACGCCCGGCAACCGTTCCGCAAAACGTGTAACGGCTTCCACGTCGAGATACCCGGCGATATTCGAGCCGCAGTGGCAAACGAAAACTCCAATGCGCGGCGCCTCGCCGCCGACCTCTCGCTCCGGCGGATACTCGCGAGTCCGTGCCAGCACACCCCGCGCCGGCGCCAGAAGCCGCCCGGCCAACGCCGCCGCACCCGAAGCCTGCACGACCGTCTCCGGAATGTCCTTTGGCCCGCTGAATGGACCGGCCACGAACACCCCGGGGCGGCTGCTCTCAAGCGGCGCGAAGTATTCGGTATGGCAGAATCCGAACTGGTCGAGTTCGACCCCCAGGCGCCCCGCCAGGGAGCGCACCTCGCTCGAGGTCTCCATTCCAACCGAGAGCACAACCAGATCGAAGCTCTCCTCCACTGCGCGGCCCTGCCCCGCATCCCAATACTGCAGCCTCAAGTTCTGGGTACCAGGCTCTTCGCGCACCGCCGAGATGCGCGTCCGGACGAACCGCACGCCGTAACGACCCTGCGCACGTTGGTAGTACTCCTCGTAGCCCTTGCTGAACGCGCGCATGTCCATCAGGAAGATGGTAGCTTCCGTCTCGGCGTCGTGCTCCTTGGCCATGATGGCTTGCTTGCTGGCGTACATGCAGCACACCGCCGAACAGTAGTCATGCGCCTGATCGCGAGAGCCAACACATTGCAGGAAAGCAATCTTCTTTGCCGGACGCTGGTCGCTGGGCCGCTCCACATGACCTTGCGTCGGCCCCGAGGCCGAGAGCAGCCGCTCGAATTGGAGAGCATTGACAACATTCCGGTTCCGGCCGAACCCGAATTCCTGGGCACGTTCCGCGTCGAACACCTCATACCCTGGAGCCAGAACGACCGCTCCCACGCGGATCTCTTCTTCGCGCTCCACCTGATCATGATCAATGGCGTTCGCTTGACAGGCTGCGACGCACGAGAGACATTCCGAGCAGATGCCGCACTGCAGGCAGCGTTGCGCTTCGCGCTTGGCCTCGGCCTCCCCGTAACCGGCCTCCACCTCGATAAACGTCCCGCGCCGCCGCTCTACCGGCACCTGAGGCATGGCGGTGCGCTTGGCAGCGGACGCTTCGCCGCGCGCGACCCGCCTGCGCGCCTCGTCGCTCTCCAGCCTCACGACCGGCAGGTCCGCCGCAAATCGCGGCTCCAGTTCCTCGCCCAGCAAGAAGCGGTGGATCGATTTCGCCGCCCGGTGGCCGGCTGCCACGGCCTCGACCACGAAGGCTGTACCCGTCGTCGCATCGCCCGCGGCGAACACACCCGGGCGAGTCGCGGCGAAGGTGTTCGGATTGACCGCAATCGTTCCCTGCCGAGTCACGCCCACACCCGTGTCGGGCGGGATAAACGCCAAGCCTGCTCGCTGGCCAATCGAGAAGATCACCGTGTCGCATTCCAGCACGTGCTCGGAGCTGGGCTCGATATCCAGAATGAGCTGACCCTCGCTGTCGAACTGGAAGCGTGTCACCCGCTGGCACTCCACGCCGGCCACCCGCTCCTCGCCCCGAATGCGCAGGAAGGTCCGCGATGGGACGACCTCGACCCCCTCGGCCTCGGCCTCCTCTACTTCCC
>JAPLGX010000490.1 GCA_026389925.1 Chloroflexota bacterium | reverse complement strand
AGCGAGCTCGGCATCACGATCCTAATCATCGAGCACGATATGCGCGTGGTTATGGGGATCAGCGACCAGGTGACCGTGCTCGACTACGGCGTGAAGATTGCCGAAGGACTGCCGCGTGAGATCCAGCAAGACCCACGCGTCATCGAAGCCTACCTCGGGCGGGGGGCCGCCTCGGGCCTGGGCAGCGCTGAGCCCGCCGCGATGCAATGACCCGGCTCAACCGGCGATAACAACCAATGGCAATGCTCGAAGTCCGCGACCTGCACACCTACTATGGCAACATCCATGCCCTTAAGGGCGTTTCGCTCACCGTCGAGGAAGGCGAGATTGTCACCCTCATCGGCGGAAACGGCGCAGGCAAGTCGACCACGCTGCGCACCATCTGCGGGGCAATCAAGCCGCGCCAGGGCAGCGTGCGGCTGAATGGCGAGGACCTGGCGGGGCTCAAGGCCCACGAGGTGGTCTATAAACGCGTGTCCATGGTGCCTGAGGGCCGCGGTGTGTTCGCCCGCCTGACGGTGGCGGAGAATCTCGATCTGGGCGCCTACACTCGTTCCGATCGCGCCGGGATCGCTCAGGATCTGGAGCGCGTCTTTGGTATCTTTCCGCGCCTCAAGGAACGCGCGCGCCAGGTTGCCGGAACGCTCTCGGGCGGCGAGCAACAGATGCTGGCCATCGGCCGTGCGTTGATGGCGCGCCCGCGCCTGCTCTTGATGGATGAGCCCTCGATGGGCCTGGCGCCGATCTTGGTGGAAAGCATCTTCGCCACGATCCGCGCCATCAACCAGGAAGGTACGACCGTCCTCCTGGTCGAGCAGAACGCGCTGATGGCACTCTCCATTGCCTCGCGCGGCTACGTGCTACAGACCGGCACAATCGTCCTCGAAGATACGGCCGTCAAATTGCGCGCCAACGAGATGGTGCGCAAGGCTTACCTAGGCGAGAAGTAGTCCCCCGAATGCTGCTGACAACAAGGCCTCATGCCCGGGGATTCTCCACCCGGCGTTGTTGCACGCCGCCCGAAAGGATTGCGGGTAATTGCCGCCCGACTTGCGCGACGCTGCTCACGCGGCACAGCGGCTTGCGATACACTAAGAGTGTGGAGGCGCCATGGCCGTCGAAGTGATCACCATCGGCACCGAGCTGCTGCTTGGCGATATCCTCGACAGCAATGCCCAGTTCATTGCGCGCGCGTTACGCGAGGCGGGGATCGATCTCTTCTGGAAGACAACCGTCGGCGACAACCCCGAGCGTATCGCCGAGGCGGTGCGCCTGGCTCTCTCGCGCGCCGAGGCGGTGATCACCACGGGCGGGTTGGGTCCGACGGTCGACGACCCGACGCGCGAGGCCGTGGCGCGCGCCACGGGACGCCCGCTCGAATTCCGCCCCGAACTGTGGCAGCAAATCCAGGACCGCATGGCGCGTTGGGCGCGCGCCTTCCCCGACAACAACCGCCGCCAGGCCTACCTGCCGCAAGGGGCAATGGCCATCGAAAACCCGGTGGGCACGGCGCCCGGTTTCATCGTGGAGGCCGAACATTCCTGTGTGCTCACGCTGCCCGGGGTGCCGCGCGAGATGCAGCACATGCTCGGGGAGGCGGTCATCCCTTACCTGCGCAGCCGGCTGGGGGTGCAGGCCATGTTCCGGTCACGGGTGCTTCACCTGGCGGGCGTGGGCGAGTCGGTCATTGACGAGAAGATCGGGGAGTTCGAGACGCTCGGCAACCCAACGGTCGGCCTGGCCGCGCACAACGGGATCATCGACGTGCGTATCACTGCCAAGGGGGAAAGGGAAGCAGAGCTTGCGGCCGAGATCGGCCGGCTCGAGGCGGAGATACGGCGCCGCCTGGCGGAGGCTGTGTTTGGGACCGATGATGAAACGCTCGAGGGGGTCACGCTGCGCAGGGCGGCCGAAAAGGGTGAGCGCGTGGCGGTTGTTGAATGGGGCACAGGCGGCAAACTCGGCGGGCGACTTGCGGCCGCCGGGTTTCCGGAGACGTTCGTTGGAGGTCTCACGCTGCCCGGGTTGGCCGCGAGCCTCGAGAGTGTTGAGCAGGAGACAAGCCGCTGGATGGCCGCGCGTGGTGCGACGATCGGCGTGGGCCTCTCGGTGCGCAGCGCCTCGCCCGCCTCGGAGTCTTACATCGTCAGGATTTCGCCGGGCGAGCGCGAAGCGAAAGCTCGCACGTATGGCGGCCCGCCGCCGAGCGCCAACCGCTGGGCGGTGAACGTCGCGTTGCATCTTTTGTGGCGCAGTTTGCAGGAGAAGGACTTGGCGAGTGCTTGACACTGCGGTTCGCCCAGATATAATCGCCTGGCATGCGGGTGTGGCCAAGTGGTAAGGCACTTGCTTCCCAAGCAAGGATTCGCGGGTTCGAATCCCGTCACCCGCTCCTTCCCCTTGTTTTGACCTGAATCTCGCGCATGACGCCCCTCCAGGGAGCGTGAATCATGCGCGAAAGGCACTTTATTCCGGAAATTCAAGAGGCCCCATTTGGGGCCACCGCACCCGCAGATCTGCGCGCCGCGCTCGAAGACTTCTACCTCTCGCGCCAGGCGCTGCGACGAAGCCCCGCGACACTGCAGCACTACCAGTACACAGCCGGCCACTTCGTTTCGTGGCTGGAATCCCGTGGACTTCGACTTCCCTCAGAAGTCCGCCCCTCGCACCCGAGGGCCTGGCTGGCTGAGATATCCGAGAAGGGAGTCAAGGACACAACCCTCCATGCCAAGGCCCGAGGCGCCAAGACGCTGCTCAGGTTCTGGTACTCGGAAGGGTACTTGCTTTCCCCTATCGACTTGAAGCTGCCGCGCCTCGACCAGAAGCAACTTCCGTCCCTGACGATCGAGGAGCTGCGACGGGTCATCAAGGCCTGCTCGACTCATCGCGATCGAGCCCTGGTTCTCCTCCTGGCAGACAGCGGAATCAGGCGGGCGGAAGTGCTTGCGCTCAACTGGGGAGACGTCGATTTCTCGACCGGGGCGGTGATCATCCGGCGGGGGAAGGGAGGCAAGGCACGGGTCGCGGCTATCGGCGCGACAACCAGGCGCGCCCTGCTTGCGTACCGACGCAGCCTTTCCTGCACTCAAAGTGGCTCGCCCATGTTCCAGACCAGGCACGGAAGCAGGC
>JAPLGX010000086.1 GCA_026389925.1 Chloroflexota bacterium | reverse complement strand
AGTTCCATGACAATGAAGTACTGATCGATCTCCATGCCGAAGTCGTAAAGCCTCACGAGGTATGGATGATCGAGATGAGCCAGCGCATGGGCCTCGATCAGGAACCGGCGTTGAAACGCGGGATCGCGCGTGTATTCGTACTTGAGCAGCTTGATGGCCACCTGGCGTCCGAGGGTCAAATCATGGGCGCGGTAGATGTTGGCCACCGCGCCGCTGCCGAGCGGTTCGACCAGGCGGTATCGATGATTGAGGGTCGGCATGCCGTTCATGGTGTGGACGATTCTATCAACAATGCTTGCCGGCGAACACGGCCGCGGACGGACATGTATAATGCCCCGGCATGAGGTGAGATGCCCATTCGCGCGATGCTCTTGCACAATCCACTGGCAGGGCGCTTCCCATCGTACCGGCTGGTGGCGCGAGCGGCGCGTATCTTCGAACGCCACGGGTGGCGGACCGAGATCCACTCTGTGTCGGCGCCGGAGCACGTCGCCGAACGCGCGCGCGCCGCGGCGCGCGAAGGTTATCGGGTAGTCGTCGCGGCAGGCGGCGACGGCACCGTAGGGCAGGTGGCCGCCGGCCTGGCCGGAAGCCAGACCGCGTTGGCGGTACTACCCTCGGGCACGGCCAATGTGTGGGCCCAGGAACTGCGCCTGCCCCGGCTGGCTTGGTTCGATTGGCTGGCTCTCGATCGTGCGGCGGGCGCCATGGCCCACGGTCGGATTCATCGCGTCGATGTCGGCCGCTGCAACGGCGAGGTGTTCTTGCTGTGGGCCGGCGTCGGGTTGGACGCCATTGTGGTTCGCCGCAAAGAACCGGTACGGCGATGGCACCGGCAGTTTGCCATGGGCACCTATTTTGCCACGGCGGTCTGGTCGGCCTTGGACTGGCATGGGGTCGACCTTACCGTCGGCACGGAGGGCCGGGAAATCCGTGGCCACTATTTGCTGGCTGTGGTCACGAATATCCATGCCTATGGCGGAGGATTGTTCCAGCTCGCGCCCGAGGCACGGGTCGATGACGGCTGGCTCGACCTGTGGCTTTTCGGAGGACGTTCATTCCCCGAGACGCTCCAGCGAGCCTGGACGCTGTTCACCGGCCGCCATGTGAGCGACCCGAACGTCCAGCGAATCGGGTTCCACAAATTGACCTTGCAGGCAGATAGTCCGGCCGGCATCCAACTGGATGGGGAGCCGCGCCAGGGGCGCTTCCCGGTTGAAATTGATGTCTGGCCGCGGGCATTGAACGTCCTCGTTCCAGCTGAGGCGCCGCGCACGTTGTTCGTGGATGGAGTGGGCGACGCGTTGCACGAGGCCTGACCCGCGGCAAGCGACGGCGGTGCGCGGCGCGCAGTGCCTCGTACGCCGGGGCGAGGCCGAACCATCTTCGATCGATGCGTTCTGATATAATGCGCACTCGCGCACTCGCGCGTGTGAGGAGGCAGCGTGGCAACGTATCTGAATCTGGCGCAAATCGTGCTGGGCGCCGCACTGATTGTGGCGATTGTCCTGCAAAGCAAGGAAGCTGGCCTGGGCGGGCTCACCGGCGGTGAGGCGGGTGGCGTCTTCCGCGCCCGGCGCGGCGTCGAGAAGTCTCTCTTCAATATCACCATCGTGCTGAGCGTGTTGTTCTTTGCCATGGCGCTCATCAACGTCATGGTGGTCGGGTAACCCTCAACCTCGGGCGGCCGCCGCGGCAGGCAGGCTTCGCTGCGGCTCGCGCTGCGCGTGGTTCCGCCTCCGCTCCCACACACGAATGAAAAGGTTTCGCTGGCAAATCCTGGTCGCCGTGGCAGGCGTGGTGGCCATCCTCTTGTTGCTGCTGGCCGTCAAGGGTCCTGTCTTGCGGCCGAACACGCCGGCGGTGCAGGCCGTGCGCGGCGGCACCTACCGCGAGGCCTTGGTCGGCAGCCTGCAGCGACTCAATCCACTGCTCGACAGTTACAACCAGCCCGACCGGGATGTGGATCGGCTGATCTTCTCCGGGCTGGTGGGCTTTGACTCGACGGGCACGCCCATCCCCGATCTGGCGGAAGGCTGGGTTATCAGCGATGACGCTCTTTCTTATACCGTCATCCTGCGGGCGGATGTGACCTGGCACGACGGGGAGACCATCACCTCGCGCGACGTCTTGTACACATATGGTTTGCTCCAAGACAAGAATTATCCCGGCCCGCCGGACCTGGCGCGCCTTTGGCGGTCGGTCAAAGTCACGGCCTATGACGAACGGACCGTGGTGTTCACATTGCCCGAGCCGTTTGCACCCTTCTTGGATTTCCTCTCGCAGGGTCTGCTGCCCGAGCATCTGCTTCGCGATGTCACGGCGGCCGATCTGGCAGGTCAGACATTCAACGTATCTCCCGTCGGAAGCGGCCCCTTCCGCCTCGACCATCTGCTGGTCGAGCAGGACCGGATCACCGGGCTTGTCCTCAAGCCGTACGAAAAGCACTACGGCACCAAAGCTTATCTCGAGGAAGTCGAATTCCGGTATTACCCGAGTGTTGAGGCGGCTTTTGGAGCGCTGGAGGCGGGCCAGGTCATGGGGCTGGGCGGGTTGACGCCGCCGCTGGTCGAACGCGCGCTGCGCATCTCGACGCTGCAGATGTTCTCCGCTCGCGAACCGAGAATGGCGCTGGTGTTCTTCAATCTCAAGAACGAGGAAGTCCCGTTCTTTGCCGCGCGCGAAGTGCGGCGGGCACTGCTTCTGGCGGTCAATCGCCAGAGGATTATCGACTCGGTCCTTTTCGGGCAGGCGGTGCTCGCTGCCGGGCCGGTGCTGCCTGGCTCTTGGGCGGCCGACCCGGCCATCACGCCCGAGACATACGATCCGCTCCAGGCCGAACGCTTGCTGGAGGCCGCGGGCTGGAAGCTGCCCACCGGGGCGACTCCGGGCGATGCCTCTTACGTGCGCACGAACGAGGAAACCTCCCTTCGCTTCACCCTCGCCCACGCGGACGACGCGGTCCACACCCGAACTGCGCAGATGCTGCAGGCGATGTGGGCCGAGGTGGGCGTGCAGGCAGACCTGCAGGCCGTGCCCGCGGGCTCGCTCGTTCGCGACTTCCTGGCGCCTCGCTCCTACCAGGCGGTGCTGGGGGATCTTAGCCTGGCGCGCTTCCCCGACCCCGACCCGTACACCTTCTGGCACCAGACGCAGGTTTCGAGCGGCCAGAACTACTCCCAGCTCGACGACCGATCGATCAGCGAGGTGCTCGAGATCGCGCGCACAGAGCCCAACCCCGCCGACCGGGCGAAGCTGTATCGCTCGTTTCAGTACCGCTTCAACTACCAGGTGCCGGCGCTGGTGCTGTGGTACCCGACCTATTCTTATGCGCTCGACATGCGCCTGAACGGAGTCCGCCTTGGCCCGCTGGTCGACGCCAGCGACCGGCTGACCTCCCTCTCGCAGTGGTACCTGGTCTCCGCCCCGGCCACGCCCGAAACGGTGTCCACGCCCTGAGGCTGGCGGGCCGTGCACGTGTTGTCTGTCGAAACCAACAGGGGCCGGATTTCCGGCCCCTGTTGGTTCTCGTGGGTGAAGTGAACGCTAACCGCAGCCGCATTCCCCGGTTGCATGTGCCTTGTGGGACGAAACGGCCGTGCGGAAAGACTTGCCGCAGCCGCAGGTCCACACCGCATTCGGGTTGGAGATGTGGAAATCGCCGCCCAGGCTGTCGCTGATGAAATCGATCGTTGGCCCTGCATGAAGCTGAAGGACTCTGGATCAATCGCGATGCGCACGCCACCCTCGTAATCGAACATGCGGTCGGTCTCGCGCACTTGTGTGGCCGGCGACATTCCGTAGCGGTACCCGCTGCAGCCGCCCGGATCGACGAACAGGCGCAGGGCCTTGCCTTCCATTGCGTGCTTGCTCAACTCGCTGCGAACAGCTTCCACGGCGGTCGGCGTGAGAAGGATCGCCTCCGCTTGGGTATCCATTTCCATCAAAACCTCCTCTCGCAATATGCTTCACCAGTAACAGGATACATCATATCCAATTAATTTCGGCTCGTCAATTGGGGAGTCCTTGGCTTTGAAGAAGCCGGATTCGCGAGATTCCCCAGTCGGGAGTGCCGCGCAAGCGGCGGTCATCCGGGGGTGGCTGGTGGACTATGCCTGCCGCGGGATTGGAGGATCGCGGTCGAGCCATAACTCGCGATAGATGCGGTCCCAATCGGAAAGACCGCGCAGTCCGACAACTGCGCCGACGGCGATCGCCGTCTGGGCAGCCAGCGAGGGCACGCCTGCCACAACCAGGATCGGGCCAATCAGAAGCCCGGTGAGCAGATTGGCGCGTGCGGTGTGGCGCAGCCCGAGGTTGCAGGCGGCCCCCACGCCGACGGCCATCGCCAATGCGAGTGGATATGCCGCGAGCACAGCGCCGGCCGCAGTGGCCATGCCCATTCCGCCGCGGAAGCCAGCCAGGACGGGCCAGCAATGACCGGCGACAGCCATCCCCGCCGCAAAGGGCATGGCCCAGAGGCCGCCTGCCCAGCGCGCGAGTAGCACCGCCAACACACCTTTGCTCCCGTCCAATGCCAATGTCACCAACCCGGCCAGCCACCCGGCTTGGCGCATCACGTTGGTCGCCCCCGCGTGGCCCGAACCGCCCTCGCGAATGTCCTTGCGCGCGGCGATTCTGCCCACCCACACCGCGAAGGGCAGCGAGCCGATCAGGTAACCCGCCAGCCCGATCGCCAGCCATCGCAGCGGGTCGGTCACGCAGGGCCTCGACGGTCGGACAGCATTCTCCGCACGCAGTTAGAGAAAGGCAATCTGATCCCCCGGGTTGCCGAGCGGGTCGAGCCCGAGGCGCTCTTCGAGCGATTCGCGCGTGAGCAGCGCGTCATCCAGCATGCGCCGGACGTGGCGGAACTTGAGGAAGCGCCATCCATTCTCCACAGCTTGCCGCAGCAGCCAGTTGCGGCGCATCTTGTATTCCACCAGCGAGACGCGCCCGCCCGGCAGAACCACCCAGGCGTGGGACGGATCGAGCCGCGGGTCGAGCAGGTAGCGCCCGAACGCGGCGGAGGTAATGAGGAAGAAACGGATCGGCGGCGCGTCGTCGGCATCGTGGAATTCGAGCGGATTGACCCCCGAGAGCCGGAAGCCAAAACGCTCGCCCAATCGGATGAGCGCAGTGCGGACCGATTCGAGATCGGCCGCGCGCCGCTCGGCCAGATCCTCGGGGCGCAGGCTCCACAGCATCTGCGACTCGTCCTCCTGACCATATGATCGCAGGCAGGCCCGCACCAGGCGCGTCTCGGGCGTGAGCAGCCCGGGGAAGCTCCCGCAGACCAGGCGGTCGAGCTTCTCGTACGTGGAAGGCCCTTGCTCGGCCAGCAAGCGCTCGATTTCTGCCTCGACACGATCGGCCAGCGGAATGGAGGCGGCCCCCGGGTCATGCATCCACCAAGTGGAACCCAGGTCGCTCTCCTCACCTTTGGCGGCCGCCACTTGGGGGTGAGCCTCCGCGGCCTCATTCACTGCAGCCTGGCAGTGTGTGAATTCAGTTTCGGCCTCCCCGGAGGGCGAGGGGAACAGGTGCCCCAGCGCGACTTGCGACCAGGCGGCAGCATGAATGATCTCCCAGGCCGTGGGTTCCGAGCGGTCGAGGATGACCTGGTAGGCGGCCTGCTGGGCAACCTGGCGCGCTGGGTCAAGGCCGGCCAACTTGGGCGCCGGGCCCAGGAGTTCTCGCCGGCCCGCAGCCCGCCACACGATTTGCGCCGTGTCGGTATCCGCGCGGAGCGCGCGTCCCTCGAGCTGAAAGCCCGCGCGGTCAAACGACCATAGTGCCGCAGCTAGGAAGCCCGGCTCCGACTCGCCCAGCAGCCCGATGAAGGGGACCCCCGAAGCGAGGTGCGGCGAAAGACTCTCGACTGAGGCCAGCAAGGCGTTGGCGTGCCAGGCCCAGTCGTAGCGCCGGCGATGCAACACGCCGCGCAGGGGCGCCACCGCCGCCGCACCCCACAGCCAGCCGGCCCATGCCGCCGAGAGAGTCCACAGAGCTTGATTGGGACGCGGCAAGGCCGTGATGACGCATTCGGCCTCAACCGCCTCGAGTTCGTTGGCCAGCTCGCGGGCCGACCCGGCGAAGAGGCTGATGGTGTGAGGCTCGAGCGCATCGCCCGGGTGCCACGCGCGCACCGCCACCGGAGTACGCTCTGCGCTCCACGATGTCACCGCACGCTGCAGCGTCAGCCAAACGTTGACTTCCTTGTAGCGAGCCGGCGCCTGCAGCGAGCGCGGGCGTTGGCGGATGTGCGGCGCGTAGCCGCGCAGGATGTGGGCCTCGTCCAGGGCCGTGATCAGCAGCGCCTCGGCCGCCCGCCGCTCCTCCTCGCTCAGATCGAGGCTCTCCACTCGCACGAGAACAGAGAACAAGGCATACAACGCGCGAAGCGGGTACACCTCGAGCGCTTCTTCGGCGTGGACCCGATCGGCATGCCCAGGAGGCGCCAGCCGTTCGAGCGCCAGGTGGTAGTAAATGCCGCGGGCCAGGTAGGGCCGGACGACCTCTTCATCCTCGGGCGTGGCCGGTTCTTCGGTCTCGTGGCCGCATTCGCGGCAGGTGTAGATGCGCGCGAGCAGCCGGTCGCGGTTGGCCGCCTCCGGCGGGCTCGCCTCTCGCCCTGTCTCGCGGCTCCAAACGAAAGCCTCAGCCTCCGTCGGCTTGTGGCACGCACTGCACGTTACCAGGTACAGCGCGCGCAAATGATCCTCGAGCCGCTCGGCGGGCCGAGCGCCGGACTGTGGCGTGCGAAGTGCCCCCGCCGGACCAGAGCTGGCGCGGCGGGCTGAAGCCAGCTTGGCCAAGGTGCTGCGCAATGCTTCCGACGATGGAGGTTGGGACTGGAGTTGGATGAGCGAGCGCACAACCGGGTTGAGGCAGCTCACCAGCAAGCAGGCTCCCTCGCGGGCCAGCTCAATCGCCAATGCGGGCGATTGCCCGAAGGGATCGACCACGATGCGCCGCTCGCCGGCGTATCGGCGCAGGAATTCGCCCGCCACGCCGTGCGAAAACGGCGGCAGGAAAACTCCCAAGGGTTCGGGCTGGGTCGGTCGGGTCCCAGGGTAGAAGACCAGGTCCATCGCGGCCTCAGTCCATAGTATAGCGCGGCGAAGGCGCCGGCCGGTGAATCGTGATGGAGGTCGCAGGTCGCTCGTGGAGATAGTGTGCGATGGGCTGGGGGGCCGAGGCGTGCTCCCTGGAGAGCTGCTCGCGCAGCTCGGCAAAACTTGTCATCCCGGCCACCCAACGCAGAAACCCGCCCAGGCTTGGGCTGAGGGCGCGCAACTGCTCGACAGCCGGACCGACGGGATCTTCTCCGCGTTCGCCAGGTTGGTCGGCATAGGCACCATAGAAAGCGAAGTAGGCCTGGTTCAGCCGGCGGATTGTGTATCCGTGTTCGACGAACATGCGCCGGCGCTCTTCCATGTAGCTCTCGGCCTGCGTCACCTGGCCCTCCCGGAGCAGGCTGTCGACGGTCACGCGCGTTTCGCGCATCGCCGCACGAAAGTCGAACGCCGGCGCAGCCGGGGGAGTACTCCTCGGCGTGGCTGCCGGCGGCGGCGGGGGAACTCGATCGGGGTAGAAGCGGGCGATCACTCGCGCGCCGATCTCGCGCCCCACGATCGACGCCACGGTCTCGTTCATGGTCCGAGCTTCCGGGGTGAGGTTGTAGTTTGCACCCAGCGGGCGAAAGGACAGGTAGTTGTGGGTCCACTCGTGCGCGATCGTCTCAACAATCCAATTGAGGCTCGTCGTTTCCTGAATCATCGTCGGGTAAGTGCCGATCCCTCCGAGCGGGACGACCAGCGCCGAGAGGCCCAACCGGGGTTCGACCTTCTGCTCGAGGGCGATTTGCTGCTCGAGCGGCAGGTCCGGATTCATCTGAATGCTGGCTTCCTGGCGAATCACCTGACGCGGCGAAAGGATCAGGGCCAGAGGAATGGCGCTGAAATGGAACGACACCGGCGGCAATACCTGGCCGCCCAAAGCGAACCCCTCTTCGGCGATGAGCGAGGCCACCTGTTCCTCGAGTATGGCTTCCGCGTGCGGACGGAGTGCGGTCTGCCTCGCCTGCACCCGGGAGAGGTTGTCGCGCTGCGCGGCGCTCGCGGCCAAGGGGTCGGTCACGGCCGGGTCGGCGAAGATCTTGCGCACTGCCTCCTGCAGTTGCTCGGCTTCCCCCTCCAAGGCGATGTATTCTTCGGCCAGCTGCGTGCGCGCGGCCGAGGGAAGATAATCCTGCGGGGCGAGCGCCGCTTGGGAGAACTTGAGGCCCAATGCCTCCAGCGTCCAACGCGAGAAATCGAATTGATCGCCGGCAACGAGGAATGCGGCGCGATCGGGGATTGAACGCGGGAACCAGGTGGCGCCGCTGGCCAAAACAGCCAGCACGGTCAGCGCGGCGCCAAGGTTGAATGCGCGTGAGGCCGTGCGCCACAATCGAGAAGGCATGCGGCGATAATAGCGGCCGGCAAGCCGTGTGTCAATGCGGAGCGGCGGGGGAGGGCAGGGGATGTCGCCAATCGCGAGTCGGGGTACGCTGGCTCGGCACGGCCCATGATCAAGAACGCGATGGACCGCCAGACCGGGTGGCACGAGAGGCTGCGCCGGCTCCTGCGAAAAGGTTCGAGCGGATAATGCCCAAGCGTGCGCGACCCCTAGCCCGCATTCTCAACGGAACGATGGAGCCGGTCTTTGGCGTCCTGCCTGAGACCGTGCTCGATAATCTGCGGCGACCAGCCTCCGAGAACGCCCTGTTGTGGAACTTGATCTACCCGTTGGCCCGACCGAGCCTTTCCCTCGCACAGCTCCTCGGCGCCCAGCCATTGTGGGGCACCCCCGCGCTCGAACGGGAGGACGACCCACTGCATCCGTTCTTCTGGGGCCACGCCCTCACCGGCGAGCGGCTGCCCGATCTCGATCGAGCGCTCGCCGCAGTAGACAGGAAAGGTCATCCCACGCAGGTTGACCTCTTCTTGGCGGGCGCACACAATCTGGTGCTGGTCGAGGCCAAGCACCTGAGCGGCTTCGGCCGCTGCGGGCGCGTCACCCGCGGCCGCTGCCCGGAGATCAACCAAGCCGCTTCTCGGCGCTGCTGGATTTTGGTGATCGTCCAATGCCGGGGGGCGCCGCGCCACCCTGCACGATGCACTACCAACTTGCGCGCACCCTGCCCGAGAGCCCGGACTAACCGGGGCAGGGGGCTTACGCCCTCGCCGCGCGCCGAGCTGCGCACGCGCTTCTCCTCTTGCGGCCCCGCGCCGATAGACCGGCGGAAAAGGCTAACCGGCCACGGTCGATGTGGCGATATCGAACTTCGGTGGCGCCTCGAAATGCTTCTTCACCAGGCACTGCTCGGCGGCCCGCACAACGGCCGATCGGTACTTCTCGGGGAAATCCTTGGGGAGTTGGATCTCGAGACGGATGGAGGTGACCATGCCGGTCTGCGGGTCGTAGACCGGATCTTGAAGGATGCGCATGCCCTCGGTGGGCACCCCGCGCTGGCGGCAGAACCCGAGCACGTAGATTCCGGCGCAGGTGCCGATGGACGCCAGGAAGGTCGCGAAGGGCGTCGGCGCCGAGCCCACGCCGCCGCCCTGCGGCGGTTGGTCGGTGGAAACGGTGTACGGCCCGAAGTGGGCGTCAACGCGCGCGCCCCCTGGAAAATCGATGATCATCTGCATTGGTCGCTTACTCCTGTGGACAAATGGGCTGGATTTCGCCGCTCAAGTCAAACATCCAAGGCGGTGAGGGTTAGACGCAGACGGGCTTCATGGGTTACGGCGCGGCCGGTTGCTGATACCTCTGTCATTGCGAGGCGTGCTGCGCCGCGCAGCGGTGAAATGCGACGAAGCAACCCTGGAGATACGATCCTCCAGAGAGTCTCCCAAACTGCTTCGCCCCGAAGAGCGGGGCTCGCAATGTCGGTCTTTTCCGCAGTCAACGCGACGCATCTGCTTGTGTCATTGCGAGCCCCCGCAAAGCGAGGGCGTGGCAATCTCGGCCTCAACTCGCACGACCCCCTCTGCTCCTGGTGCTCCGTACGCATCATCCCCTCGGAAAGATGGAGGAGCCGGGGCGCCCGCCGCCCTAACCGCCCAGCGCGGGCCAGAAGCTTACACCGAGCAGCGTGCTGAAGACCAAGGTTGCCGCTGCCTGCTCGAGGCCGATGCGCGCCGGGCGCGCGCGCACCGCGGGCGCCATGACGCCCAGCGCAATGTGAGGCACCGCACGTGAAAAAACGACCCCGGCCCACGGAGGGACCCAGCGCAATCTGCCAGGCCTGAACCGGCAGCGCCGCCGACCCGAGCCACGCAAGGTAGGCATGACCCCGCGCCAGCATCAACGCCCGCAGCGCAACGGCCAGCCCGCCCAAGATTGCCATCACCACGCTGGCCGGGCGCACGTCGGCGCGCGAGCGTCGCCCGACCAGCGCCTTGAAGACGGTCGTCATGGGCTGTCGCGCCAAGAAGGCCGAGAGGACAAGCAAGGTGAGCCCGATCAGGTTAATGTTGAGATGACGGGCAGCCAGCATCCCCGTGAGCAGGGGGCCGATCCACATGAACAACGTGCCGTGCTCAGGTGGGTTCCAATGGTGTTTCTTCCACATCAGGCGTCTCTCTCACGAGGGCGGATCGCCGCTCTTGGGTTCAGCTCATGTGGCGCGTTTCCATCGAAGGCGTCTAGCGCGCGGGCGTTGACCCTTGGCACCACGCG
Source organism: Chloroflexota bacterium (assembly GCA_026389925.1). Classification (GTDB taxonomy): domain Bacteria; phylum Chloroflexota; class Anaerolineae; order Anaerolineales; family RBG-16-64-43; genus RBG-16-64-43. Next base: position 1,278 of record JAPLGX010000086.1, on the reverse strand, counting down.
CAACCGCGCCAGTTTAGCACAGCAGAATCCCATCATCGCCGCTGCGGCGGGAAGCCGCCGCAGTAGAGCGTGATGGTGACTCGGGCAGCCAAATCCGCCCAAGGGGTTCATTGCTTTCGACGCGTGGGCGGCAACCTGCCCCGGCTCGACCATCGGATGGGAGATCACGCTTGCCGTGCCCTTCACCTGTCGCCTGAGGCACCGACGCGTGGCCGGCATACCCATCCGTCAAACGTTCTCGCCCGCCCATCTTCTAGAGCAATGAGTCCCGGCGGAGGGTGTCCGAACCCGGGATTGTCACCCAGCAGCGATGGAGGGGGCGAATATGATATACTGTAATGATACATGACCACTCAGGGAAAGATAGTCCACGTACCCCCGCGGGGGCGCAGGCTCGCAAGGGAAGCGATCCCGTTCACACGCCCGACGAGGAAACCATGAACACGACGGCAGCGGTGTCGGTCGATGTGGGCCAACGGCTGCGCAAGTTGCGTGCGGAACGAGCCTACTCGCTGCGCGCGCTGGCTCGCGCGGCGGGCATGTCGGCAAACGCGCTGAGCCTGATCGAGCGCGGCAAGACCTCCCCCAGCGTCAGCACGCTCTACCGTCTCTCGGATGCGCTGCGCATCCCGGTTACGGCGTTCTTCCGCGAAGAGCCGCGCCAGGTGCCGGTCGTATTCTGCAAGGCCGATCAGCGCACGCGCGTTCCCTTCCCTCGCGGGCTGTGGGAAGGCCTGGGCGGCGACGTTTTCGTCGGCCGCGTGCAGCCCTTCCTGCTCACGCTCGAGACAGGCGCCACCAGCGGCCCGCATCCGATGGTGCACAGCGGTCACGAGTTTATCTTCTGCTTGCGCGGCCAAATCGAATATGTCGTCGAGCAAGAGGTCTTTGTGCTCGACCCGGGCGACAGCCTGCTCTTCGCGGCGCATCTTTCCCACCGCTGGCGGAACGCCGGCAAGACCGTGGCCAGCTCGCTGCTGGTCCTCTCAGGAGGCGGCGACGATTTCGCTCCCTCCACGCACGGCGTGTCGGCGCGCGCCGCCGAAGCGCTGCCTCCGATCGAGCCCGGCGAGGACGCAGATGCGGAAGACACCGCCGCCTCGCTCTTCGAGGACGTGTGAGCGGCGCGCCTGCGCCGGTCCCGTGCACTCGTCAACTCTCTGATTGATCCCACTCTGCTCTGGCCGCACGCGTGCTCATGCTGCCTGCATGCGGTCAACCCTTGTGGCGTGCGATCTGGACTGCCGCGGTGCGTCCCGCCGGCGCCCAGCCGAGCCC
>JAPLGX010000132.1 GCA_026389925.1 Chloroflexota bacterium | reverse complement strand
AAGCACCCGCACATCCCATGGCGCGAAGGCGCAGGGATGCGCGACAAACTGGTCCATGACTACTTTGGAGTCAACGCGGTTGTCGTGTGGAGGACGGCCACGGAAGACGTTCCTGGCATAGCTGTGGCGCTGCGCAACATCGCCGACTGAAAAGCCTCGGGCGAGTTCCGCTTCTGACTCATACTGCCCCGACAAGCCTTCGCGCCTCTCACCGCAACGTGCACGAAAAGGCCTTGCCGCGCGCCCGGTTTGTCCGCTTTTCCACGCTTGCGCGTTATCTATGTGAGAATGCATGCACCTCATCACGCCACCAAGGAGCCCTATGGGCGACCCTTTCCCACGCGCCGACGCGGCGCACACCCTCTCGCCTGACGACGAGGCCGAGCTCATCCGCGCGGCGCAATCGAACCCGGCCCGCTTCAGGCCGCTCTACCTGCAGTGGGTCGCGCCGGTCTACAAGTACCTGCTCGCCCGCCTGCGCGACCCGCTCGAGGCCGAAGACCTGACCTCGCAAGTCTTCCTCACCGCCTGCGAACAGTTGCCGCACTACAACCACCGAGGGCGATTCGCGGCGTGGCTCTTTACCATTGCGCGTAACAAGGCCCGCGACTATTACCGCAGTGCCGGCCGCAGCGCTTCTCTGGATGAGGCCGAAGCGCGCGGTTCTGACCCGGACCTCCTGGCCCAGGCCATCCAGTCCGAAGAGATCCGGCACCTCGAGCGCGTGATCCGCACACTGCCCGAGCCCGAGCTCGACCTCGTCCGCCTGCGCTTCACCGCCGGGCTGAGCTACGCCGATATCGGCGCGCTGCTCGGTAAGCGCGAGGACGCGGTGCGCAAGCAGCTCGCGCGCCTGCTAACCAGGCTGCAATCCCAGATGGAGGACGACGATGCCTAACCCATCGGGTATCCCATTCGAAGACAAGGTGCGCACGGCGGTCGAAGCTCCCGCGCCGCGCGATGAGTTCGTGCAAGGCCTGTGGACGCGCATCGTCTCTCGCGCCCCAGTGACGAGCGGGGAGCGCCGTGTGCACTTCCGACCGGCTTGGATCGGGCTGGGCGTCGTGCTCGCCGCGCTCCTCATCACAACCCTCATCATCGGGCCGATGCGCGTCTACGCCGCCATCCGCGGGCTGCTCGGCTACATCCCGGGCGTCGGCATCGTGGATCAATCTGCGCCCATCCGCGTCCTGGCCGAGCCGGTCGGCCAGACGCGCGAGGGCATCACCATCACCGTGACCAGCGCCACGCTCACCTCGGATCGGACGCACGTCGAGTACCGCATTTTCGGTGTGCCGCGCTCGGCCTACCCGGACCGCGAAGATGTGCACGGCTGCTTCGAGTCCGACTACCTGCTCTTGCCCGATGGCACGAAGCTCGAACGCACGCAGGACTACCCGCCCGTCCCGGCGGACGTGCCGCACGCGCTGCTCGTGATTCCATGCATCGTCGAGACGCTGCCGGGCACCGTACCGGAGAATTGGGCGCTGCCGCTGCGCTTCGTCGCGGCGCCAGGGAACCTGACTGTCATGCCGGTCATCGAACTCTCGCCCTCGCCCGAGGTGACTGCTGAGTCACCCGCAACGCCCG
>JAPLGX010000199.1 GCA_026389925.1 Chloroflexota bacterium | reverse complement strand
CCTCTTCAATTACCTGTTGGGGTTCGTCTTGATGGTGCCAATCTTCGGCCTGCCCGTGTGGCTTCTATTCTCTCTGCTCAGGCGCCAGTCGCTCTGCCAAGCAACCAGCAGTGCCGGTTGATCTCCCCGAGTCCCGGGATCAGTCCTGACCCTTCTTCAGGTGCCAGGACCCGACGACCCCCTTCTCAGAAAGCCGAGGAACCTAATGCCCAAAGGACATCGTGGCGAGATATGTGCGGATGCGATACGCAACGCAATCCCGCACGGCGAGGTCAAGTCCTTTACGGAGCTGTTCGGCGCGGCTAAAGCAAGGGGCTCCTGGAAGGATGACACCATTTGGCAGAACCTCATGTCTCTCATCGTCAACCTTCCACCAGCCAGGCATCACTGGAAGGCCAGCACCCCATTTCTCTTCATACGTCCCGACGGCAGGTCTGAGCTCTACGATCCCACAACTCATCCCGCCGTCATAGAGTGACGGTGCTCGCACACTTGCCACGCCCGGTTATCAGCGCGACAATCCCACCGCCTAACTATTCACTGGTGCCGACGCGGCAAATCCGCGTCGGCACCAGTGAGTGGCTAGGCAGGGCTGGTGAGTGTTGGCGCAGTAGCGTCACGGGTTCAGCGGCGTGCGATAGTGGGCGTCTCCGGATCTGAGATACCCACGCTGAGCGTTGAGAAGCGGAAGGTCCCAGTGTGTGTCCTCGTATTCTCTAAGCAGACGTGCCTCGAGGTCGCTTGCTTGAGCTGAGTCGGTCAGGACTGTCGCGAAGGTGACAGTGATGCCTTTGCGAATCATGACGCGGGCGAGTCGATTAGCGACGGCGAGGCGGCCGAGGTGATTGAGAAGCTCGGTCTGGAGGTTGCCTCGCGACATTCCGATTTTCAGGATCCTTGACGTGCCTCGGTATCTCGGGTAGTCGGGCGATTGCAGGATGAGATACACGCCGGGGGCCCGAGGTGCGTTTGCTGTGATGGCCTGCGCGGCAAGCGTGGATTCCCGGGACCAAGTAAGGTCGGGGGCTAGGGTGGGAAGCATGTGGCGGCCTCGAAGTGTCGGCTGGCAAGCCCTGCCTAACGACCTCGAACTGTGCCGCGCGGCGGAAGCGGGCAGCGCTTTCAAAGATGTTAGGTTGCTGGTATCATAAAGCTCCACCCGCAGCCGGGCTCCTGCCAAGTATCGCCTCAAGCCGGCGTGTCAGTTGGGCACTTAGTTCGGTCAAATTCTTGTACTCAGGGACATTGTGGACGGCTAGGTCGAAATGAAGAGGAGTTGTCCTGGCCGAAAACCCCATCCGCCCGACAATAGACCTCGATCGGACCTGCAATATACTCCATTGATGGGTTCTTGTTGTCCGTCGGGGGCCCTTTCTGCATGTCTTCCTTAGTCGGCCAGCTTATCCGACGCATTGTCTCCGCATTGTTGTCGTTGGAACACGCCGCCCTCCAGCTCACCCGGCCATCCGCTATTCTGTCCTTCTCGGCTTTGCCCTCGATTTCACTCGCAGCCACGCCGAGCTCGGTGCCGAGAACACCCTCCTCCGCCAGCAACTCGGCATCCGGGTTGCCAAGACCACAATCCAGAGGTATGTCCGCCTGGCACGCCCCCTCCCCGCCCATGGCCGGAATTGGTCAACCTTCCTCAAGAATAACGCCCAGCTGGTCTGGGTCTGTGACTTTCTCCCAGTCATCGACCTGTTCTTCCGGCAGATCTACGCCTTCTTCATCATCGAACTCGGTTCACGGCGTGTTGTTCATTCTGGCGTCACCTCCCACCCGACCGACGCCTGGGTCAGGCAGCAACTCCGGGAGGCAACACCCTATGGCCTGACCCCGCGTTTCCTCATTCGCGACCGGGACAGCAAGTACGGCGACGATTTCGCACGAGTCGCTAAGGCAAGCTCCATTGAAGTCCTGATGACGCCCTACCCCGCTCCCAAGGCCAACGCGGTCTGCGAACGGTTCCTGGGGAGCCTGAGGAGAGAAGGCCTCGATCACCTGCTATTTGTCGGGGACGGGCACCTTCATCGGGTCATCAAGGAATACGTCGAATACTTCAACCGCCCACGGCCACACCAGGGGATTGGGCAGAGGATTCCAGGGGGGACCGTTCCCTTACCAGCCTGGCCGAGGCGAGGAAGGCTCATCACGGTTCCGGTCCCCAATGGATTGCATCACGACTACCGGCGCGCCGTGTGAGCCGGGAGTCCCCCTAACAACCTCGGACAGGGTTTTCGGCTAGCA
>JAPLGX010000467.1 GCA_026389925.1 Chloroflexota bacterium | reverse complement strand
AAGAGCCTGCAATGCCTCCGGAAATGTGCGCGGCGGAAGCCAGGGTGTCGCACGGCAGATGCGCGCAATCTCGGTCAGCTCGGAACGCCGGGCAGGATCCTGCTCGCGAGCGGCGGCCCGCTCAGCCTCCATCGCGTACCGTTCGCTTACCTGGCGCACGCCATCGGCGCAGATGCTCACCGCGCGGGCCAGGTTGCGCTGGGCCGGGGACGCCTCGGTCCGCCGTGCAATTTCCTCGGCCTCGGCCTGGATTCCCTTCCATCCGACGCGCACCACTTTGGGATAGTCGGGCACCAGGTGACCCGGCACGGCGCCGCAGTTGCCCACGCCTACGTCGTTGAGGGCGTGCCATTCCTTCAAGAAGGCTTCCTCCGCGCGGTCACGCTGCTCCGCCTCCTCGCGATTGAGGCAGCGCGAAAGGGCTGTGCTGAAGTGCGAGCCGACGACCAGCTCGCCTTCGAGGATCTGGACCGGCAGATGGCGGGTGGCAACTTCGCGAAAGAACAGCGCCTGGCGCACGACCAGAGGTTCGTCCCAGAACCCCTCCGGCAGCGGCACTGCTCGCGATGAGGCAAGCAGGTAGCTGCGGAATCCCTTCTGGAACATCGCCACCTCAGGCACGTTGGTCCAGCTCCAGATGGAATAGACAACATCCCACGGGGTGCCGGTGGAGTAGGCCCTGACCTGATTGGTGTAATCGCGCTCGTAGAAAGACCAGAACTGGTCGCGCAAGCGACGAACGCGGGGTGAGAGGCTGGGCGAGGCCGACCACAGTTGGGCCGGGGCAATCGTAGCGGTGGCGGCGTCAGCAGTCATCTCGGGCCTCCGGACTATTGACCGTGAGGTGCACATCAAGTTGTCGCGTGCACCCGAAGCTATGATTCTAGGTCAGAATACACTCCGGCGCGACCCGGCTCAAGTGCCACCCGTCACCTCCCCGCAAGCCCGGATGACGGCCGCGGCCTTCGCGGGGCCCATGTCTCCTTGGAGGAAATCCCAACGCCACGCCGTGGCTTCGCCTCCGCTGAACGATGCCGAGGGACATGCTCAGATGAGGTTTGATGCGGGTAGAGATGCGTTGAGTTTGCACGTCGAGCGGAGGCCGTGAGACCTGGGTAGCCGCGCTCTGCCCAGACGGGGAAATGCGTACAGCATCCCTGGAACACGTCGGGCGCGGTTCCGCTTTGGAAGTCGGAGAGCATGCGCCCCGCAAAGACCGCATTCTCAGGGTCGGGGACGAAAAAGACGCGAATGGTTGAGTGCGTCGCGTGGAATTCGCCCAGCATCTCCTGGACCATCTGCGGGAACCACTCGGTTCGCCAGTCCTGGTAGACCAATTCCACTTTGCCCAAGCAACTTCCGTAGAAGGGGCGCACCCCACCTCCACAGGCGGCGAGTGCTGCGTCGCCGGCTGCCGCACCCATGAGCTGGATCGCGGCGGGGCGGCTCAATGGGCGCGCGGCATCTCGTCGTCGGTTGCCTGCATTCCCGGGAGCGGCAGATGTCATGATTTCACCTCGGCCTTGAAGTCGGTCTTCCTCTATGAGGAGAATGACGCACGGTGATGCACTGCTGTGCCTCTGGAGCACTACGCCCTCAGCTTGTCCAAAGCCAAGAGTGGCGGCCGCGGCAGGATGCCCAGACAGAGAGGCTTAGCCCACTATTCAGGTTGCCTATTGCCGCATTGATCAGCGAGGGTGCTTGCCTGGGCCTGGCCGTGCTGTCGTGAGCCGCCTTTCCGAGTATAACGAGCGCGGAAAATGGCTCAAGCCACAAAAGGAGGATACACCGGGGCCGGGCCCGCCGGCCGTGGCCGCGGGTAGGAGCCGTTCCGCGCACGGTGTGCGCGTGATATCATGCGCCGCATGGCCACACGAATCGAGAGACTGCGCGCCACGCTAGCTGAGCGGCGCATCAAGATCGGTGACGCGGCGCTAAACGTTCAGCGCGCCTTTGGCCTGGTTTGGGAGG
>JAPLGX010000248.1 GCA_026389925.1 Chloroflexota bacterium | reverse complement strand
ACACCGAGCGGTCTTGCACCACCGAATTCGGGTGCTCGACGATGTGACGCAGGCTGCGCAGGCGGTTGGAGAGGAAGAAGACCTGCGAGTGAAAGGCCCAGGCGGCCATATCCCGGTAGAAGTCGGCCAGATACGGATTCTCCGCAACCGGTTCGAAGAAGGGCTGCCACTCCAGGCGTTCGGCCAGCCGCTGCACCAGCGACGACTTGCCGGCCCCGATGCTGCCGGCCACCGCAATGAAACGCTTGGTCATGGGCGCCTCGCCAGGTCGGTTAGATCGTTCATCCCCGCGAGCGGCAGCGCCGGCTGGTAAGGCACCCTGCCCAGCGCGGCGCGGATGCGGTCGGCGATGAACTCGAGATGCTCCGGCTGGGTGACGAAGTTGAGCCGGTTGGTATCCACCTTGAGCACAGGCACCGCGCGCAGCGGCCCGCTGAGGAACTCCTCGTAGGCCTCGTTAAGTTCGTCGATGTATGCGCGGTCCATCTGCCGTTCGTACGACCGGTCGCGCAGGGCGATGCGCTGCATGAGCACGTCGGTCGTCGCGCGCAAGTAAACGATCAGGTCCGGGTCGGGGATGCGCTCGGCCAGCGCCTCGTGCACGCGTTGGTACATCTCCATCTCGTCGCCGCGCAGGTTGATCCGCGCAAAGAGCGCGTCCTTGGCGAAGGTGTAGTCGGAGATGAGTGGTCCCTTCTCCAGGGCCTCGGGCACGCCGTGCTTCTGCTGCGAGTAGCGGCTGAGCAGGAAGAAGATCTGGGTCTGGAAGGCGTAGCGTTCGCGGTCGCCGTAGAAGAGCGTGAGGAAGGGGTTTTCCTCGAAGACCTCCAGCAGCACCTCCGACGAGAAGATAGGCTGCAACAGGCGGGCGAGGGTGGTCTTCCCGACTCCGATGACCCCTTCAATGGCAATATACATTCGGCGCGGCTCCTGCGGGAGGTGCATCTAGGATACCCGAGAGACAGGCGCGCCGCAAGTGGGAGGGGCGCCAGCCAGGGGCGCCCCTCCATGTGCCTGAGGGCCGGGCACGGGGCATGCCTCTCGGGGGAAGAACGCCGCGCCAGGGCGTGCTGAGGGATTGGCTCCTCAAAATCTTGCCCTCGTGCCTGGCGGCAGAGGGGGTCACTATCTTCTGGCTCAACGTAGGGAGATCTCAGCTTCGGGCTCGCTGGGCGCACAGGCCAGCACGGGCGACGAGCGCTACGCAGACAGAGTCGTTTGGGGCGCGCGCCATGAGTCGGGTGTTCATGGGCCGTCGCACGCACTGGGTTCCTCATTGCGTGATTCAATGGGAATTCCATTCTATCGAGAGAGATCGCCGAGTGGTCGGCCTGGGACGCGCCAGAATCGCTCCTGGGCTAGGGCGAGGCTCCAGATCTTGCGAGGTGAAAATGGTCGCGCCGGGCGGAAGCCGTGCAACGCGGTCCCCAGGAACGCTTGAAAGGCTGTTCTTCAATCGCGGAGTGCGGCGGGGAAAGATGTGTTGCTCTCGAGGGTGAGCGCGGAGGGCCAGTTTGCAGGCCAAGCTCCTGCAGTCGAGAGTGCCCCTTCCCTCACGTTTCTAGAGTCGGCGGCCAAGGCAGGTCAAGCGCCTCCTGTGCCGTCATGCGCCGTTGCTCGATGCGACTCATTCTGGGTCGGTCCGGCCCACGGGGCCCCCGCCTCTGCCCTCGGCTCGCGGCCGGCGATTCTCGTCAGCACCTCGCTTCCCCTGGCTTGGCCGTTCCCAGCTTCACCCCCTTGCCACAGGCACCCGGTCAATGCCCCTCGGCCGCCGGATCCGGCAGCCACCGTGCGGGCTTCTTTCCCTTGGCTGTTGTCTTCAACATCGCCGGCGCCGTGCCTGGCGAAGAGGGCCACTAGGAATTGGCCAACCCATCTCCGAAATAGCCACGCAACCCGCGAATATGAGAGATTTGGTGCAGATCAACTGTTCAGTTGCCAAAGCCCGGGGGGGCGAGTATAGTAGATAAAGGATCGGACGTAACGCATGGCTGGCGATAGCCTGTCCGCCATGATCAGCCTTTCCTCCTCTCAAAGCCACACGTGCCCCGTGCCGTCCACGCGGCATGGCGGTTGTGCCTAACGAAACCGTCCGCTCACGCGAAAGGGAAATGGTGCATCGCGCGTCTCTCACCAAAGGAGGTCTCTATCGAAGCCACTCGCAGACATGACTCGGAAAGATAACGTGGCGCGCCCTATCGTCGGGTTTGACCAATGGAGGGAAAGATGAATTCGATTCTGGCGCTCGTCATCGGTGTGGCCGCCATTGCCGTGGGATACGGCGTCTACGGCAAGACGATCAACAAGAATGTTCTCCAACCAGATGAAAAGAAGGCCACCCCGGCCAAAATGTTCATGGACGGCGTGGATTTCGCGCCGGCCAACCGCAATGTATTGTTCGGATACCAGTTCAAGTCGATTGCGGCGCTGGGGCCGATCCTGGGCCCGATCATCGCCGTCCAATGGGGCTGGTTGCCCGCCCTCTTGTGGATCATCCTCGGCACATTCTTCATCGGCTGGGTCCAGGACTACACAAGCATCATGATGGGAGTGCGCGAGGAAGGGAAATCCTTTGGGGCTCTCAGTTATCAGTTGATCTCGCCCCGCTCGCGGGTGATCCTGCTCACCTTCATCTACTTCTATCTGTGGTTGATCATGGGCTCCTTTGGCATCCAGGTCGGCTACAACCTGCTGACCAACCCGGCGGTCCCGCTGGGGGTGATCATCGTCATCCTGGTCGGCATTCTGGCCGGGCAGATGACCTACAAATGGAAACAGGACATCATTCTCACGTCAGTCGTCACCGTACTGCTTTCCTTTGTCGGCATCTGGCTGAGCACGCTCCAGCCCGTCAGGGACTTCTTCAGCCTGCTGTACGCCTACACCTTGGCCGCGGACGGCAAGACCCTGGTCAGCCCCACCCTGTTCATGGCGGTGACCCAGGCCAAGTTGATCGGCAGCCTGATGGTGGTGGTCATCTGCTACTTCGGCGCCGTGCTCCCCATCTGGCGTTGGGCACAGCCGATCAACTACGTCGCCTTCTGGATCGTGTTCCTGGGCATCCTGGGCGGTGTCGTCGGCCTGTTGATCTGGCGCCCGGGCATGGGCGACTTCCCGGCCTACACCGGCTTCAACGTCAAAGGCCTGGGGCCATTGTGGCCAATCCTGTTCGTGACCATCGCCTGCGGTGCGATCTCGGGCTGGCACAGCCTGGTCTCCTCGTCGGGGACGGCACGCCAACTTGAGAAGGAGACCGACGCCCTGTACGTGGGGGGCGGCGCCATGTTCCTGGAGATGTTCTTTGCCATCATGGCCTTCCTGACAGCGACCGTGGCCTTCGGCGGTTTCCAGGGATACCTAGACATCGGCGGCGGGGCCGCGGCGGCCAAGGTCTTCTCGGTCGGCCTGGCCACCTTCATGAGCAAATGGGGTCTGGATATGACGCTGGGCACGGTCTATGGCTCGGTGTTCCTCACCCTGATGGCCCTGACCATCATGTATCTGGTGGTGCGCTTCATGCGCGTGGCCAGCGCCGAGGCCCTGGGCGACAAGATCCCGGCCCTCAAGAACACCCATGTCGGCACCATCGTTGCCCTGCTCTTCACCCTCGCGCTCATCTGGCTGGTGCCCTTCCTGCAGATCTGGGTGGTGTTTGGCGCGGCCAATCAGCTGATGGCCTCGCTGGCCCTGCTGCTGGTCACCTTGTGGTTGAAGGGCAAGGGCAAGAACTACCAATGGACGCTGTGGCCCTTCCTGTTCATGTTCGTCACCACGATCGGCGCGCTGCTGTACAAGGCCTATGAGTCCTTCATCCTCAACCTGCCCAAGGCCGCCGACCCGGTCGCGAACAAGATCGCGAGTGTCGGTCAGTTCGTTTCGGCCCAGGTCATCATCGGCACGGTGTCCCTGGTGCTGGTTGTGGCTGCCTTGCTGCTCGCCTGGGATGCGTGGATGGCATTCCGCACCTCCGGCGTGAAGGCGGGCGCCAAAGCCCCGGCACGACCGTAGTCTGGCAAGGGGCGGCCTGCTGCAGGCCGCCCCTCCCTTCGGGCCCGAGGTCTTCGAATGCCGGTTGTTCGGGTAGACGTCATCTCGCCTTGGCCCGAGGCCTGGGGCTTGTGCCCCGCCTGTGAGATGGTCATGGCCCAGGCCGACATGAACCTCGCGCCTCGCGAGCGCAGCCTGGAGGATCTTCCCGCGGCGTGGCACGAGGAGGCCGAGCGCCTGGCGGCGCTGCTGCGCGACCTGGCGCAGCGCTACGGCGAGCGCATCGCCATTCGCCTGTGGGATCCGCGCTCGCTCCAGGGAATGTGGAAGTCCATTCGCCATGGGGTGCGCCGCTACCCCACCTTCATCGTCGATGGGGGGCGGCGAATCGCCGGGTGGAACGTGGCCGCCCTCGAACAGGCTTTGCGTGGCGCGGGACTCGCCTGAACGGCAGCAGTGGCTTCAATGCAGGAGAGATCTCGGACCATGCGCGGCATTCTCAGGTCGCCCGGACGCTCGCTGCTCCGTCTGGCCCGCACCCTCGGCCAGATGATTTATGGCGCGTCCGTCTACGAAATGGTGCGCGACCTGCGCAAGGAACGCGCGCACCTCGAGCATTTGTTCATCCTGGTGGTCTTCGGCGACATTCTCGGCATCCCCGTTCTGCCGCCCTACTATACCCTGCGGCTGCTGCCCTATGCCATGCCCGGCTTCACGGGCTGGAAACGCAGCCTGCTCCGCGAACGGGATTTGACGGATCTCTGTGATCAGGAAATCACCTGAGACAAGCGGGACGAACACACGCGATCCCGGAAGAGGAGCCCCGAATGCCAGACAATCCAAAGAAACCCGGCCTGCTCGACGGTCTGAAGAGCGTGCTCTACGGCATGGCCGGCCACGACATGGCGCGCTTCGCGCTCAAGACGCGCGGCTCGATGGAGCACCTGTTCATCCTGATCACGATGGGCGATCTGCTCGGCATTCCCATCCTGCCGCCCTACTACAGTTTGCGCCTGCTGCCGTACGTCGTCCCGCAGATCAGCACCTGGAAGCGGCGCATGTTGCGCGAGAAAGATCTGACGGATGCCTTGGCGTAGACAGGAGCACCGATGTCACTGAGAACCGCATTCGACACAAATCCCGATCGCCGCTACATCATGTTCGGCGGCAAGGGCGGTTTGGGCAAAACCACCTTCAGCGCGGCCACCGCTTACTGGCTGGCCAAACAGGGCTACCGGGTGCTGGTCTTCTCCGTCGACCCGCAGGCCAGCCTCTCCGACATCTTCAAGCGCGACATCTTCGGCAAGGGGCCGGTCGAGATCATGCCCAACCTGTATGCCCAGGAGATCGACGCCGACCAGCGCATCAAGGAATACCAGGAGGAGATCCGCCAGAAAATCCGCGATATGTACGGCCTGCCCCAGATCCCGGAGGAGATCGAGAATTACATCCAGGCCGCCGCGGCCGAACCGGCGATGGAGGAAAGCGCCATCTTCGACGAAGTGGTGGATATCGTCGTCGGCAGCCAGTACGACTACTACATCTACGACCTCGTCCCGCTGGGCCATGCCCTGTATTACTTGAGCATGGCCTCGGTCTACGACGAGTGGATCGATAAGATCACCAAACTGCGCGAGGAGATGGCGGAGTACGACCAGGTGGCCGCCGTGATGCGCCGCGACAAGGAGACCGAGGAAGACAAGATCCTCAGCGAACTGCAGTTCATCAAACACCGCATCAACACCTCCTCCAGCATCCTGACCGACCGGCAGAAGACCGCCTTCTTCTTCGTCGTCGTCCCGGAGGAAATGATCATCCTCGACACCCAGAAGGCCGCCGGCCTCTTCGCCAAGTTCGACGTCCCGATCTGCGGCTACATCGTCAACCGCGTCATCCCGCCGGAACTTGCGGACCAGAGCATCCCCGAATACCTGCGCAACCGGCTCGCCATGCAGAAGAGCTACCTGGAGAAGATCGACCGCACCTTCGGTGGCCAGGTGCTGGCGCGTGTGCCCGAATTCGAACGCGATATCACCGGCCTGCCGATGATCGAGCGCATGGCGCAGGTGATGTTTGGAGGTGAGACGTGATTGAGATATCCATGAAGCAGTACATGGCCCAGAACCCGCGCCTCAAGTACATTTTCTTCGGCGGCAAGGGAGGCGTGGGCAAAACTGCCCTGGCCGGCACGGGTGCGCTGTGGGCCGCCCGCCAGGGGCGCAAGACGCTGCTGGCCTCCACCAACCCCGTCCACTCCCTCTCCGGCCTGCTCGATCAGGACGTGTTCGGAAAACCGACTCCAGTCACCGGCGTGCCCCACCTCGACGCCTACGAGATTGACACGCACGACACGATTGAGAAATCCAAGCGCGAGATCCGCGAGAAGATCGAGTGGTTCCTCAAGTTCGCCGACATCAAGACCAAGGCCGACGAATTCGTCGAATCGGCAACGATGAACCCCGCCTTCGAAGAATCGGCGATGTTCGAGAACATGATCGGCCTGATGTTCAAGAATGAGTACGAGGTCTACGTCTTCGACACGGCCCCCACCGCCAACGCCCGCCGCCTGCTGGGCATGTCGAGCGTCTACTCGATGTGGGTCAACAAGATGGTGGAAAGCCGCAAGGAGGCCGTGACCCTGCGCGAGCTGCTCTCCTTCAGCAAGAAGAAGCAGCAAAAAGACCCCCTGATGGACTACCTGCTGGACCTGGGCCAGCGCATGGGCAACGCCAAGACCCTGCTCACCGACGCCAGCCTGACGTCCTTCTTCTTCGTCGCCCTGCCCGAGGCGCTGCCGATCGCGGTCATCATCCGTTTCATCAACTGGTTCCGCGAATTCGGCATCCCGGTGGGCGGCGTGATCGTCAACATGAAGATCGACGAGAGCGGCGTCGAGCCCTCCTCACCCGATTTCGTCAAGAACCGCGTGGCGATGCAGAACGAGCACATGCAGACCATCTGGAAGGAATTCGACGGGCAGGTGCGCGCCATCCTGCCGTTGTTCGAGACCGAGGTGCGCGGCGTGGCGATGCTCGAGCGCATGGCTGCCCTGCTGTACGCCTAGCACGTCTCGCATCAAAAACCGGGAGAGCCTGCAGGCTCTCCCGGTTTTTGTTGGACCCGCGAGAACCGCTTCTAGTCCGGGCCGCTCCCCTGAACGACATCCCGAAGGGCCTCGAGCAGCGCTTCGGCCGACATGACCCCGTCCGTAAACAGCCTGGCTCTCACCGTGAGGTGCGGTTCCTTGGATTGAATGGCAAGGCGCTTCACCGCCTTCCCGTAGCGCTTCAGGAACCTCTTCAGGCGCTCCACCAGCGCAGCGTCTTTGGAGCCCCGTCGCGCCATCTCCAGACCAGGCGGTGCCGCGATCCACTCGTAGGGTTTCTCCTGCTCCCTGAGAACGCCCGCTTTGAACTCGCGGTCCTGGCTTTGGCCGAGGCTGATCTCCTGGGCGGGTGCGCTCCGCAGGTTCACCCGGAGCCGGAGCTCATCGCCCCGTCCTCGAATTCGTTCGAAAAGCCAAAGCAGTAGATTCTCGCGGGCTTCCAAAAGAAAGACCAATTCGATCTGTCGGAATGGGCTTTCGGCTTTCTCCACGATGAACTGGGCGCCGCTATTCCCCAATCGGCGGTAGGTGCTCACCCTGCCATACTTCGCCAAGGCCGGTTCCACCGCCCGCGAGATCGTTCTGACTTTCCGTGCGTTGGTTAAGTAGCCCACAACAAACCAGAGCCCCAGGATGACACACAGCCCGATGATGACCCATTGACCCGCATTCATAGTGACCTCCGCAGCGACCTTCTCCAGTCGATGATCTCGCGCGAAAGTGGACCCGCAGGAGGTTGAGTATCCTCGGCGACTTCCGCAGGCGATCGGTGAGCGCGCGCGGCGCATCCAACAGCCGCGGGTCGACCCTCCATAACCAAAGGCCACCCGCTGGAGGTGTTACGCTCCGAATCGCCCCCGACCACGCCGCGTGCCTGCGTCGGCCCGGCGCACCGAGGGTCTTCTGTCAATACGGTCCAATGGCCTTCAGATGCCCGGGGTAACACCGCCTCCGGGGCGGCGAACCCGAAGAGTCGGCCCGCGGCCTGGCCGATGCCACTTTCACAGGAGTCCGGGTCCAGTGGATTGGCAATGAGATCGGACCGTCGCGGGCGAATGAGCCGAAGGCGCAATCGGCTCGGCCACGATCACCCCCCGGTGGTCCCGAGCGCGGCGAACGGAGGCCCGCACGCCACGAGACCTCTTCGAATGTGCCGGCCACGCGGAGGGTTCCTCTACGCAATTCCCCCTCGCGCCTTGAGCTCTCCCGGCAGCAGGCTCGCGTAGATGAAGGCATGCGTCGGCACCTCAAGCCCTACCTCCTGTGCCAGCCGCACGACCGCACCGTTCTGCGCCTCGAGTTCAGACGGCCGGCCCTCGAGGATATCGCGCTGCAGGGAAGCCATCGTCGCCGGCGGCATGTTGTCAACAAAGGCCATCGTCTTTTCAACAATCCCGGGTGACAGCCTGAGGCCGTGCGCCTCGGCGACCGCCGCGATCTCTTCCATCGCTCGAAGAAGCATGGCCCGCGTCTCCGGCACGCTGCGGATCACGCCGGCCGGCTGGCGCGTGACCGCGCCGACGCCGCTGATGGCGGCGATGAACAGGAGTTTCTCCCACAGCGCGACGTGGATGTCGGGAGGCACGACCGCCGTCAGGCCCTGGCAGCCTTCGAAGACGTGGCGCAGCCTTTCCACCCTTTCGCTCATGCGCCGATCGAGTTCCCCGAACGTGACGCGCGGCGAAATGGCGACGTGCGTGATGTGCCCGGGGCCGGCCACCCGCGCGCTGAGGTGGCACAACCCGCCCAGAACGCGTTCCGCGCCGAGGATGGCCGCCAGTTGATCGGGTGCCTGCACGCCGTTTTGGATCGGGAGGATCACGGTATTGGGCCCGACCATCGGCCGCATGGCCTCGGCAGCTTCAATCACCTGCCATGCTTTGACCGTCACCAGCACGGCTTCCACCGCACCCACCTCGGCGGGGTTGTCCGTCGCGTGCGCGGGATGGATCAGGAAATCGCCCGCAAGGCTGCTCACCCGCAGCCCGCTCCGACGGATGGCCTGCAGGTGTTCGCCGCGCGCGATGAAAACCACATCCTGGCCGGCCTGGGCCAAGCGCCCGCCCAGGTAGCCACCCACGGCTCCAGCGCCAAAGACCGCGATCCGCATAGCAGCCTCCTCGTTCCTGCTAGCCCGCGTTGCGAATGGTGAGACCCACCACTACCCGGACGGCGGCCCGGTGCGCTTGCGTCGGTTCTGGTCGAGGGCCTCTTCCGCCCGCCGGGCATAGGGCGAAACGGGCCAGGCATCCACGGCCGCATTGAATTCGCGTATGGCCTGGGCCTCCTTGCCCGTGCGGCGGTAGGCAGCGCCAAGATTGTAGTGCACCGCGGCCTCATGGCGGGGACCGACATGCCCCTCTTTCGATTTCTCCAACATGCCCGTCAGCGCAGCGATGGCTTCGTCGGTTTTTCCCCGCTGCAAGAGCATCGCCGCCCGATTGAGGTCGAGAACGATTGCGCCCACCGGATCCGGCCCCAAACGGGCTGCCAGACCATACAAGGCCTCCGCCTGGGGGTAGCGCCCTCGTCGGGCGAATGCATTGCCGACATCCACCAACAGGCGCACGCGCATGGTCACGAGGTACACCCCGAAGAGAAACAGAACAGGGTGAGTTGGGTAACCGCTGAGCGCGGTCCCGCCGCTCACGGCAAGCGTGATCAGCAAGGTTTCGATGGCGAGGCGCAGCGATAGCTTCTCTTGCCGCACCAGCGAAAGCCCGCTGAAAACCACGGCATAGGCAAGGCCTTCAAGGAGAAGCATGACGGGCAAGGACATGGCCAACCTCCAATTGCTAGAATCTGAACGTCGTTGGGGCTCTATAGCCCAGCCGGGTCGAGGTTCCGTGCGGGATCAGGGCAGCATCTTTCCGCCATGTCCCTCGGGCCTCACCGAGCGGGTGCCCGGTAATGCAGCACGGCTCGGCGTCCAGGAGGGCCTCGGTGGTCGCGCCCCTGCGAGCCATCCCCCTGGCCCGGAACTCAGTCCACCCAGATCGCAGACCGCAGGCGGCGTCAGGCGGCCTCAGCCTGCCGCCGAAACGAAGTCTCACGCAACTCGCCCGACGCATTCCCCCGCGCGTCTCTCGGCCCTCCACGTTCAGCACCGTCTGTCGCGACGTGACGAGCTGGAAAGGTCCAGCCGAGGTATCTCCGCTATGCCTTCAGAGAAGGGATGGCTGCACTGTCCTGACCGCGCGCTACGAGCGCCCTGGATGCGCATGCGATCAAGCCAAGCATGGCCCCCGCGAGAGTCACATACAAGCCGACATCCGTCGCAGCACGAAACCCGCCTACCGGGCCGATCTCGAGGATTCTGCGCAAATCGAGCAACACAATCATCCCCGCGAAACCCGCGAGCACGGCGCCCACGAGAAGCTGGCCTCGCCCACGGCCAGAAGGAGCCCAATGCCGCCGGTGATCGTCCCCTCGCCTTCCCAGCCAACTTCGATGCCCTCATAGGCGGGGCCGACCAGGCCAAAGAGGTTGGGCACGGAGATCCAAGGGAGCAGTGCTCCGAAGATGAGGAGCAGCCCGCCAAGCAGGGTGAGGAGACGGCCCGGGTTCATGCGGCACTCCTTCCCGTCGCGGCAAGGTGCCGGCCACGGCACATTCCTCCGTCGGCCCGACGGCTTTCCACGGCTCGCCCGCGAGGCCATCGGCGGACGGTGCCGCACGTATTCTGTGACCAACGCGATGGCAGGCGACCGCCGGTTCCTTTGGAGCGGGCGCAGAGGTAGGTCTCAGTTCCAATTGGCCCTCCAAGACACCCGCGAGGGGTCAGGCGCCCTGCCTGTCTCCCGCCTCCGGACTTGATCCGTGATCGACCATATGGTGAGGCGCGTCCGGCCAGCCATCGGTCGGAAACCTGGCCACGACATCAAAGAACTGCTTTGGCCTGCCCATGATCGAACAAATTCGATCAAGCCGCATCCATACCGGCGTGTACGTGCCTCGCTCGGGCGAGTAACGCCCAAGCATCTCCGGCTCCGTGCCGCCACCAAACTGTCCACCCACGATCTGTGCCCGGTCGGAGTCCTGGGTTTCCTGGCCGCGCATGACAACGCCCAGCAGGCGCTGCTCCCTCAGCTCAAGGCCGGCCTCTTGGCGAACCTCGTCGTGTCTTGACGACTTTGCAGGACGAGCGCTGGCGTCGTCATGTCGCGCCATCGGCGGCGCAAGGCGACGAGCTCCCGGGGTCTCGCTCTGTGTCATCCAGAGTCTCCTCCGTCAACTTCGCTCATTCTAGCACCGCCCTCAACGGTTTCGCGTGCGTCTCCTACCGATACCCTCTGCCGTTCCGCAGCAAGGCCACCCTACTCCCGCCTCATCTGCAGACAGTAATGGTGCACCGTGTTCGACACCCATGCGCTGCCCAGGCCGTACGGCGCGAGCCTCACGTTGTCCTGGCACCAGATGCGCTCGTCTTTGAGGGCATAGGTCGCACTCAGCGTGCGCGCCAAATCCCACGCCAGGGGATAGATCGTGCCGCCCTTCTTGACGTTCTTGACGATGATCGTGAGATACGCCCCCGGCCGTATGAGCGGCAGCAAGTTCGCATACAGCGCAGTCAGCCGCGCGAGAAACGCCTCGTAATCGCTCACGTTGCCCAGGTCGCGCGCATCCTCCGAGTAATACACGTCCAGCTCCGGCGTGGCGCGCCGCGTGCGCTGCGTCGCCGCACCCCGCGCGCGCAGCATGTCCCAATACGGCGGCGAGGTGATCATGTAATCGATCGGCGGGAGTTCACGCGCGGCGAGCAGCTCGAGCGCCTGGCTTGCGTCGCCCTCGATTACCTCCGCCCGCAGCCGCGCCGCTTTGCGCCCGGCGGACTCGCGCGCCGCCTGCACCTCGCCCCGCGCGATCTCCGCATAGCGCGGGTTGAGCTCGATGCCCACCCCGTTGCGCCCCGCCTGCACGCACGCCACCAGCGTGCTGCCCGTCCCAAGCATCGGGTCGAACACCCAGCCGCCGCGCTTGGTAAAGAACTCGATGAACTCGCGCACCAGCGTTTCGGGGAATTTCGCCGGATGCGCCAACACGCCGCGCCGCCGCGGCGGCGGGTTGTGAATGAACCACGATTTCTGGAACTTGAGCCAGTCGCGCGGCGCGAGGTCGTTCAGTTTGTTGCGCGGCGTGCGCGGCGAGGCGGCGTGGGCCACCGTGGGTTTCTTCGCGCGAGTCGTAGGCATCAGCGTCACCTCGAGCGCGGGTCTCTCCGGCGCAACGCTACCAGCGCGGCCGCCGCGGCACGCGGCCGGTCAACCGCCGCCAGCGGTAGCGCCAGGTCGGGCCGCCGGGCAGGCGCTGCGGGTTGCACAGCAAGAAGTCCTCCGCCGCGCTGCGTCCCAGGCGCACCAGTTCATCCACATGCGAGAAGTCGAAGAAGGGCACCCCGCCCGCCGAGAGCGAGAGGTGATGCAGGCGCAACCCCGCCTGGCGCGCGGCCTCGATCTGGGCCTCGGTCTGGCGGCGGATCATGATCCCGATCGCCGCGAGCCCGATGTCGCGCATCGAGGAGGAGGCCGGGCGGGCCGCGGCATCATGCAGGTCGAGCACCACCGCCTCGCTCGCGCCATGCGCTATCGCCACCTCCAGCGGCAGGTTCGAGAGCACGCCGCCATCCAGGTAACGCTCGTCGCCCGCGGACCACGGCGGATAGTACGGCGGCAGCGCGGTCGAGGCCATCGCCCCGTCGATCAAACGGTCGCCGCGCGCTTCGCCGAAGACGCGCACGCGCCCGCGGTGCAGCCCCACCGCCACCGTCAGCGCGCGCACGCCCGTGCGCTCATACACTTCGCCGAAGGTGCACAGCCCGGGCGGCAACGAGCGCGTGAGATACTCGCGCAGGCGATCGTTCGAGAACAGGCTCACGCGGCCAAACATGAATCGCCGCGCCAGGGTGAACACGCCCGGCGGCCCGAGCCGCGCCGGCTGTGCTCCCTGCCACACCTGCTGCATCGCACGCGCGCCCTGCGGCGTCGGGTCCACGGCGACGAAGATCGCATTCAGCGCACCGGCCGAGGTGCCCACCACGATCTGCGGCTGCGGGCCGCGCTCGAGCAACACCTCCAGCGCTCCCGCCTGCAGCGCGCCCAGGCTTCCCCCGCCGCTCAAGACGTAGGCCAGCATGCTGCCCGCCCCCTTTCTATCGCGCGAGGTCCCCGCATGCCTCCATTGTACGCACATTGGCCGATGATCTCACGGGGGGAAGCCGAGCGGGTGTGTGACCCGGCGCACGAGGCCGCGCCGCCCCACGCCTTACCCCACCACCTGCGCCCTCTTGCATGTGACTCGTGCCGAATGTGGGTTGCGCATTCCGTCTTGTCATGTCCGAATCAGGACAATTGCCACTTCGCCCCTCGCACGCCTCTCCATAGACTCTGAGGACATTCGCCGAGGGGGGCTGTGCCCGCATTCCCATGACCGAGCAAGAGCTGTCCCGCGTCAATCTCTTCCGCGGTCTGGATCCGCACAAGCGCGACCTCGTCACGCGCCTGGGCACGCGAACGGCTTTCGACGCCGGCAACCTCATCTTCAGCCAGGGCCAGCCGGCCACCCATCTCTACCTCCTCTTGCGCGGCAAGGTGACTATCCGCTTCAAGCCCGACGACGGTGACCCGATCACCGTCACCGTGCTCGAGCCGGGCGGCGTATTTGGCTGGTCGGCCGCCCTCGGCCGCGGGCGTTATACTTCAGGGGCCACCTGTCAGGAGCCAAGCGAGGCTCTGGTCATCTCGGGCGCGGCCTTGCGCCGCCTGTGCGAGGTCGATCCGGAAACCGGCGTGCTGATCCTCGAGCGCCTGGCGGAGGTGATCGCCGAACGGCTGCAGGCCACGCATGCGCAAGTGCTGGCCATGCTGCATCAGGGGATGCGGCCAGAGCCGCGCTCATAAGGAGGCCCGATGGCCCAACCCACGCCCGCCGTGCCGCCCGATGCCACCCCTCAGCAGCGCATGAAAGCGCTGCTCGAGTCGCTCAGCGCCTACATCGAGCACTACCACGGCGGCTCGGTGCGGCTCGTCTCCTTCGACGGGCGCGTGCTCAAGGTCAAGATGGGCGGCGCCTGCCTGGGCTGCCCGCTCTCGCCGGCCACACTGCACGGCTGGGTGGAAGGCACCGTGCGCCAGTTCTTCCCCGATATCGAACGGGTCGAGGCCGCCTAGTCGTCCGCCGCGCCGTTTGTTCTTCCGCCGCTTTGACGCTAAAATCCCGCCCATGACGCTCTCGGTAGGGGAACTCCTTCAAAACCGATATCGGATCGAGGGATTGTTGGGCCGGGGTGGCATGGGCGCGGTGTACCGCGCCTACGATCTTGTCCTCTCCACGCCGGTCGCCATCAAAGAAAACCTGAACTCGGCGGGCGAAGCCATCCGCCAGTTCAAGCGCGAGGCGGTGCTCCTGGCCTCCTTGCGCCACGGAAATCTCCCGCGCGTCACCGACCACTTCGTCCTCGGCTCACGCCAATACCTGGTCATGGATTACGTGGCCGGGGAGGACCTCAAGACCCGCCTCGAGCGCGAGAGCCCGCTGGCCGAGCCGCAGGTGTTGGCCTGGGCCAAAGAAATCTGCAGCGCGCTCTCCTACCTGCATACGCGCCAGCCGGCCGTCATCCATCGCGACGTCAAGCCGGCCAACATCAAGCTCACGCCCGACGGACACCCGATCCTGGTGGACTTCGGCATCGCCAAGGTGGCCGATGTGGGCGGCGGGACCTCGACCGGCGCGCGCAGCCTCACCCCGGGCTTCGCGCCGCCCGAACAATACGGCAGCCGGCCGACCGACTCGCGCAGCGACCAGTACTCGTTGGCCGCCACGCTCTACAACCTGCTCACCGGCACCATCCCGCCCGACAGCCTCGAGCGCACCCTCGGCCAATCGAATCTTCGCCCGGCGAGCGAGGTCAACCCCAAAGTCAGCCCGGCCGTCGAAGCCGCCCTCACGCGCGCCCTGCAGCTCAACCCGGAAGACCGTTACCCCTCGACCGCTGACTTCTACGAGGGCTTGCTCGGCCGCGGCCTGCCACCGCCCCCGCCGCGTCCGGCCGCCGCGCCGCCCAACGCCACCGTGCGCAAGCCGGTCCCTTCACTGATGCCGGTATCGGCCACCGCGCCCGTTCCCGCCAAACCCGCGCGCCGCTTCCCGTGGGTGGTCACGGTGCTCCTCAGCCTCACCGTCCTCACCGGGATCGCGGTAGTGGCGCTGCTCTACTTGCTCAACCCGCCGGTGCCCGACCTGCCGCTCACGCCCGAAGTGGTCGTGCCCGCCGCCCTCGACAGCCCCAGCCCGTTGCCGCAAGCCTCGCCCACCGCCGTGCCGGTGGTGGCCCCGATCGCCACGGCCACTCCCACGGCCACTCTCGCGCCGACCCAAACCGCGGCGCCGACCGCCTTGCCCACGCCGCTCGGCGGCAGTTCACTGATCATCTTTGCCAGCACGCGCTCGGGCGACGGCTTCTATCAGTTGTTCGCGCTCGACCTCGCCGATGGCAGCACGCGCCAGCTCACTTTCGATGGCGGCAACAAGGGCCACCCGCACTGGTCGCCCGACGGCCAGCGCATCGTCTATGAGGCCGAAAGCGCCGACGCGAAGAAGCGCGACATCTTCATCATCAATGCCGACGGCAGCGGCATCCAGAACCTCAGCAACAACCCGGCCGACGATTACTACCCGGCCTGGAACCCGCGCGGTGACCGCATCGCCTTCGTCTCCAACCGCACCGGCGGCGCCGCGCAGATCTTCTTCGTCCGCCCCGACGGCTCGGGCCTCATCAACATCAGCAAGCTGCACCGCAACCAGCCGGAGGAATGGGACCCGGCCTGGTCAAGCGACGGGCGCTATCTGTACCTGGTGCGCAAGCCCAACGGCCCGGTGCGCATCTGGCGCTGGGACCCGGCCACACCCGACGTGGAACCGCTGACCACGACGATGTTCGCAGGGGATTACTACGAGTCGGTGCCGGCCCTCTCGCCGCGCGGCGACCTGATGGCCTACGTGCGCCTGGTCGACGGCGGACGGCAGATTTGCGTCTCGTCCACCGACCTCGACCAGAAGAAGCCGTGCGACAACCCGCTGACCAGCCTGTCGGGCAATATCGACCCGGCCTGGTCGCCCGACGGGCGCATGATTGTCTTCAGCAGCTTGCGCGACGGCAACGAGGAGCTGTACGTGATGACCGTGACCGGGGCCGGCCAGCGCAACATCACCGCTTCGCCCAGCCGCGACCGCCAGCCGGATTGGCAGCCGGTGCCCGGCGGAGCCACCGGCTTCTGAGCCTGCTCGCGCCTCGCTACGACGCCAACTCGCGGATGTTGTCCCACATGAGATACACCGCTGCGGCGATCGCCACGCCGGCGATCACCTGCGCGTAGAACCGGCCCAGCAGAATGAGCGTGGTGACGATCGCCAGCCCCATCGCCAAGCTTCCGATGGAGCGCTGGAACTGGCGCCGCAGCCCGGCCTCCACCAGCCCCAGCGTGACCACGATCGCCACCAGCCACAGCGCCCAGTAGCTGGCATGCGCCAGGATCAGCACCGCCAGACCCAGCAGCATGAACGAGATCGAAATCGACGACCAGGCATCGGCCAGCAGGCTCGCCGAGCGCGGCATGGCGGGCATCGGCCGGTGAGTGCGCCCGAGGTGGGCGCGCGGCGAGCCCAGCTCGCCCTGCCGCACGCGCACGGCCAGCGCGCGTAGCGCCTCGCCCGTGTCGCGCTGGCGGGTGAGGCTGGCCTGCAGCTGCACCAGTTCGCGCGATCGCGCGCGCGCCTCCTTGCGCAACGCCTCGCGCTCTTTCAATAGGAAGGGCCGCGGCTCGATGGCGGCCAGGCGCAGCCCGAGGCGCTGCAGCGCGCGGCGCTTGGTCACAATCTGGCGCGCCATCCGCCGGTAGGCTTCGGCCGAGGCGCGGATTTCATCGCGCAAGGCAGGCGCCACCCGCGCCGGCGGCAGGACCTTGTCGAGCCCGGCCCAGCCCAAGGGATCCGCCCAGGGGCGGCGCACACTGCCGTCGCGGTTGTACATCGGGCCGGAGGGTGCATCCTCGCCGGCAACCGGGTCGTGCACGAACAGCCCCCACAATCCGCGGTAGCGCTCCACCCATGCCGGCGCCGGATCGATGAGCACTGGCTGCCACGCCTTTTCCTGCCCCGGGCCAAGCGCCGCGCCGTCGCCGC
>JAPLGX010000137.1 GCA_026389925.1 Chloroflexota bacterium | reverse complement strand
CGGCTCGAATGAAGACAGGGGGCAAGCTGAGCGAGGCGGTGATTTCCTCGGCCAGCTTCTGAGCCAGCACGGGCACCGGGCCGGCGCCCTTTTCGCGGCGCGCGAGCGCCGCGGCCGCCTTCAGGCAGACCGAAGTGGCCGCTCCCCAGGTTCCGGCAAAGGGCAGGGCCACCCATTCCACCGCCGGCGCCTCGGGCAGACCCCGCGCCTGGAAGTGGCTGGTAATCACTTGCGCGACCTGGCTCAGCTCCGTCTCGAACATTCTCTGACCGCCAGCGGCATTATAAACAACCCGACAGCGACCGCCCGCCCTGTGCGTGAAAAAGCCCCCGCGTGCGGGGGCTCGCCAGGCCGAGGACTTCGCGTGAACGCGACCGGACCCGCGGCCGGCTAGGCCGGCTTGGCACTGCCCGCCTTGTGCAGCCGCTTCATCAGGCGGCTCTTGCGGCGGGCGGCGTTGTTCTTGTGGATGATGCCCTTCTCGGCCGCGCGATCGAGCTGGCGGATGGCCTCGTGAACCTTGGCCTCCGCCTGCTTGCCGCCGGCACTCTCGATCTCGGTGCGCGCGGTAGTCACGGCGGTGCGTGCATGGCTGCGGAGCGTGCGATTGCGAACGCGCTTCCGCTCATTGCTGCGAATGCGCTTGATCGCCGAGCGTGTGTTTGCCAAAGCTGCCTCCAAACGTCGTGTGTTGTCCGTTGATTTTACACGACTCCGGCTCGTTTGCCTAGGCCGTGGGGATCGCCGGCCTGGGGCATGCGGCGGCAATTGGCAACCGACTGCCACGAAACCGAAGTCGCATCAAGGAACTCTGGGCAGCGGCCCCACTCCTTTCCCCTACCCAGCCCGTGGGGAGGGGTTCTTCTTTTTAGGGGTTGCGGTTATAGGGCAATGAACGCTGCAGGCCGCTCGGTCCCACATCCATCGTCGCCACCGACGACGCGTTTGCAGCACGCGCCTCAGAATAGGCAGCCAACGCAACGACCGCACTTAGGGCCGGCCGGTATCGCCCCTCTCCCCGAAGAGGAAAGCCTCCACCCGGCGCGAGAGGCGGCGCAGCACGGACCGCAGCCAGGCCATCGCGCGGACGATGAAGAGCCCCGAGAGGCGCCAGGGCGCAGCAGGCACCGGCGCGTGAGCAACCCATTGCAGAAGCGCCGCGCCCCAGGTGAGGCCAGCGCCGAAGCCGACCAGCACCACGCGGTCGCCGACGTGCAGGCGGCCGGCGGCGAAGGCTTCGCAAATCGCGATGGGGATCGACGCGGTCGAGGTGTTGCCGTAGCGGTCGACATTGACGAAGAAGCGATCCATGGAGACGCGCAATTGCCTGGCGGCGGCCTCGATGATGCGCTGATTGGCCTGATGCGGGATGATCAGGTCCACCTCGCCCAGCACGTAGCCGGCCTTGGCAAGCACCTCGCGCGTGGCCGCGGCCATGACGCGCGTGGCGAAGCGGTAAACCTCGCGGCCGTTCATGCTGACGAAGTGCAGTCCTTGGTCGATCGTTTCGTGCGTGGCGGGCATGCGGCTGCCGCCGGCGGGCAGCGAGAGCAGGTCGCCGCCCGAACCGTCGGAGTGCATGCTGAAAGCGAGCACGCCCCCCGGCCGCGAGCTGGATTGCAGCACGAGCGCGCCCGCGCCGTCGCCGAAGAGCACGCACGTGGCGCGGTCGTTCCAGTTGACGATGCGCGAGAGCGTTTCGGAGCCGATGACGAGCGCGTTCTGGTAGGCGCCGGTCTGGATCAGTTGGGAGGCCACGCTCAGCGCGTAAACGAATCCGGTGCACGCGGCCGAGAGGTCGAAGGCGCCGGCCGAGGCCGCGCCGATCCGGTCCTGCACCAGGCAGGCGGTGGCTGGGAAGATGTGCTCGGGTGTGGAGGTGGCGACGATGACGAGTTGCACCTGGCGCGGCGAGAGGCCGGCGGCGGCCAGGGCCTTGAGCGCGGCATCGGTGGCCAGGGAGGCGGTGGTCTGCTGGGGCGAAGCCACACGCCGTTCGCGGATGCCTGTACGTTCGACAATCCACTCCTTGGTGGTTTCGACCGTACGCGCCAACTCGTCGTTGGTGAGCACGCGCGAGGGCACACTCATGCCCCAGCCGGTGATGTGCGCGTAGCGGGCCATAGCGCGCTAGGTCTCGTGCGGCGCGGGCCCGAAGACCAGGCACGCGTTGTGCCCGCCAAACCCGAACGAGTTCGACATGGCATGGCGGATGGCGGTGCGCCGCGCCCGGTTGGGGACGTAATCCAGGTCGCAATCCGGGTCCGGCGTTTCGTAATTGATGGTGGGGGGCAGGAGCCCGTCGCGGATGGCGAGCAGGCTGAAGATGGCTTCGATGCCGCCGGCCGCGCCGAGCAGGTGTCCGGTCATCGATTTGGTCGACGAGACCGGGGTCTGGTATGCGGCCTGGCCGAACGCGCGCTTGATGGCGGCCGTTTCGCTGCGATCGTTGAGCGGCGTGCTGGTGCCATGCGCGTTGATGTAGCCAATCTCGGTCGGCGTGAGCCCGGAATCCTTGAGGGCCAAGCTCAGGCAGCGTGCGGCGCCGGAGCCATCTTCGGAGGGGGCCGAGATGTGATGGGCGTCGTTGTTGACCCCATAGCCAAGGACTTCACCGAGGATCTCGGCGCCGCGCGCGCGCGCATGCTCGAAGGATTCGAGCACCAGCACGCCGGCCCCCTCGGCCGCGACGAAACCATCGCGGTGCAGGTCGAAGGGGCGCGAGGCGCGCTCAGGCGCGTCGTTGCGCCGCGAAAGCGCGTTCATCACGTCGAACCCGGCCAGGGCCACGCGAACGATGCCCGCCTCGGCCCCGCCGGCCAGCATCACCTGGGCCGCGCCGCGGCGGATGACCTCGACCGCTTCGCCGATGGCATTGGTGCCCGTGGCGCAGGCGGAGACGATGGCCAAGTTCGGCCCGCGAATGCCGAGATGGATGGCCACCTGCGCGCCGCCGCTGTCGGGCAGCATCAGCGGCACAAGGAAGGGGCTCACCCGGCGCGCGCCGCTCGTGCGCAGCGTCTCGACGCCTTCGATCAGTGTGGCCACGCCGCCGATGCCCGTGCCGATGTAGGCGCCGATCTCATCGCGATTGGCGTCCGTGATCTGGAGGCGCGCGGCGGCCACGGCCTGCAGCGCGGCGACCATCGCGAACTGTGTGAAGCGATCCATGCGCCGGGCATCTTTGCGCCCGAAGTGGGCCACCGGGTCGAAGCCCTTGACCTCGGCAGCGAACTGCGTTTCCAGATCCGAGGCGTCGAACAAGGTGATCGGCCCGACGCCCGACCGGCCGCTGCAAACGCCGTCCCAGGTTGAGGCAACATCGTTGCCCAGCGGTGTGATGCAGCCCATGCCCGTGACAACAACTCGTCTGCGCACGCGTCCTCTCCTTGGGGGTCGCCTCCCGCGCCCGAGGGCGGGGAGTTGCAGGGGAATTCGGACTGGCCGGATAAGGTTTGAGAATATAACACCCGCACGGCGCACAGGATGCGAGGGGCGCGAGCGGCCCCCTTCGCTCAGGCGTGCGCGCTTCCTGCCGGTGGACTTATACTCTCTGGGAGCGCGAACAGGATGCGGGCAAGCGCGTTCGGCGGAGGAGCGACGGGCGATGGCGGGATCCACCCAAAGGGGGAAAACGCGAACGGTGCGCGGGGGCACGGCGAGCGCGCGCCGTGCGGCACGAGTCGTTTCGCTGACCCACCCCTTGCACGGGGCCATCCCGGTCTGGCCGGGCGATCCATATCCGTCTATTGAGCCGGTCGCCTCCTACGCCGCGAACGGTTTCCTTTTGCAGCGGATCACGCTCGGCGAGCACAGCGGGACCCATCTGGTTGCACCGCGGGCATACAACGCGCACGGCGCCTCGGTGGATGAGCTGCCGGCGCCCATGCTCATCCTGCCGGCGCTGCTCATCGACAAGTCGCGGGCCGCTCGCTTGAATGTGGATTACCTCCTCGCGCGGCAGGATGTGTTGGCCTGGGAGCGCCGGCACGGCCGCGTTCATCCCGGCGGGCTCGTCTTATTGCGCACCGGATGGGATGCGCGCTGGCCCGAGCCAGATCGATTCCTCAATCAGGACGATGCCGGACGCATGCACTTCCCCGGCTTTTCGCGCGAAGCGGTCGAGTGTCTCGTCGACGAGCGCGCCGTCGCGGGGCTGGGCATCGATACGCATGGGATAGACGGCGGGCTCGATGCGAGCTTCGCCGCCAGCCGCAAAGCGCTCGATCGTCCGCGGGTTGTGCTCGAGAACCTGGCCAACCTTGGCCGCCTTCCGGCGCGCGGGGCGCTGGTATTCGTGGGCGTGCTGCCAATCGTTGGCGGCTCGGGGTCGCCGGCGGCCGTGTTGGCGCTCATCCCATGAAAGGCAATCGTGACCGCCGGGAGTAGCCGCACCACGCGCGTGCGCCTCGACCTGCTGATGGTCGAACGCGGGCTGGCGGCGACTCGTTCGCAGGCTCAACTGCTGATTCGCGAGGGGCACGTGCGCGTGGACGGCGAGCGCTGCATGCAGCCGGGCGAGCGAATAGCGGAGGGGCGGCGGATTGAGGTCGAGCAGGGCCCGCGATTTGCATCGCGCGGCGGCGAGAAACTCGAAGCGGCGCTGGCGGAATTCGGGGTCGAGGTTCACGGGCTCGTGTGTGCGGACGTGGGCGCCTCGACCGGCGGGTTCACCGATTGCCTCTTGCAGCGCGGCGCGGCCAAGGTGTATGCGATCGACGTGGGCAAGGGCATCCTCGACTGGCGCCTGCGCAGCGATTCGCGGGTGGTCGTGATGGAAGAAACCAATGCCCGCTACCTCGAGCGCCTGCCGGAAGCGATCGACCTGGTCACCGTGGATGCCTCCTTCATCTCGCTGCGCTTGCTTGTGCCCGTGGTGCGTGCGTGGCTCGCGCCGCACGGCCAGGCGCTGACCCTCATCAAACCGCAGTTCGAAGCCGGGCGCGCGCAGGTCAAACGGGGCGGGGTGGTGCGCGATGCCGCCGTTCACCAGTCGGTGCTGGTGGAGGTGCTGACCGCGGCCTCCCGGGCGGGCTTGTGGCCGCACGGACTGATGCGCTCGCCGCTGCGCGGCCCGGCGGGCAACGTCGAGTTTTTGGCGTGGCTTCGGCAGGAGGCAGCGCCGCACACCATCGAACAG
>JAPLGX010000500.1 GCA_026389925.1 Chloroflexota bacterium | reverse complement strand
CTAGCTCTCCGCTGCTCGCCACGCCATACCCATAGGGACCTTGATTCGTGGAATTGGCAAAGGTGGCATCGGCAATAGTCGTGAATACGGGAGGCGGCCATGACGGGTTCTGCGTGAGGGAGACAATCTGCGCCTCCGCATTCCCTCCCGCGAACGAGCCCCAGTAGTAGAGGCTCAGCTCCTTAATCACACTTCCGTCAGGCAGCACTAGCGCGGCGGTTACCGTAGTCGTGCTTCCTGTATTCCCCCATTCATAGCAGCCGAACTCGGTCACTGTGTCGGTGCCCCACGCCGCCACCATGTAGTGCTTCAGATTCGGGGCATCGAGCGGCGCGGTTTGCGGAGCCGACGCTGACGCACCTAGCGTGGTGCCAAGAATGAAAGCGATAACGAGAAGCCTTGTGGCGATGGTCTTCATCGTGACCTCCCCCTTGGAGGCGGAACGGAGTGCAGAGCGCTTCAGCGGATAGTGCCAGATGGGGCAGTAGCGGGTGCTACCTTGATTGTAGTCATGATGCCCAGGGCTGCAACACTCGGTCGCTTGCCCACCCAGTTAGTGGTTGCGCTGTCACCCTCGAAGCGGGGATGCGGGGAAATCGTCGCCCCACTGAGCGCAGGCAGCGGGGAGAGTTAGTGACCGTCCATCCGAAGGGCGCGCCAATCGAGTCACAAGCGGCGTCATCGCTGAGAATCAGGGAAAAGCAAGGCGTGCGGGTGAACTGAGAGTCGTCCTATTCCCAAGCAAGCATTCGCGGGTTCGAATCCCGTCACCCGCTCTTACAGCTAGGAACAAGACCACCCGGCCTCCGACATGGAGGCCGACATCAAAAGTGCATCCTTGCTCCCGATGGTCAGGGGACATCCTGGCCTTTTTGTCTTCCCCGATTCCCCTTGCCTGCACGTCGTCAGATTCAACGGGACATCAAGGGCGAGCTGCTTACACTCACTTCTCGACCCTAGCATGGCGAACCAGGAGGCTGCACGGCCGAGAAGAAGGAGAGCGTGGAAGCCACTGTCCGGACGATCGGCCGGGTGACGCGGAAGAAGTACTCGCGGAGGCGAAGGTCCGCATAGTTCTTCAAGGACTGAGCGGCGGGACCACCATTGCCCCCTTGTGGCGCCGAGAGGGGATCCCCTAGAACCTGTACTACCGGTGGAGCAAGGACTTTCTGGAGCGCGGCTGGCACCTCGCCGCGCAAGGGCTTCGACCTCTCCTTCCAGCCGTCATTGAGTGAGTCACCCCCGGGGCCCTGGCAATAGCCCCCCAGTCTACGCCGCTACGCAAGCCAGTACCTTTGTGCCATTTACGTCCCCGATCGCGTGCGAATGGCGGCCATCACGTTGGCCACACCTCCTCCGAACACTTCCGGAGAAAGCCGGATGCCCGCAGAGATGAGCCGCTGCTCAAACATCGGGCGCCTGCCGCTGGGCTGGAATTCGCCCAAGACCCCACCGTCCTGCCCCACTCCGCTCTCCGCGAACTTGAACAGCTCGTTGAGCACGACCATATCCCCCTCCATGCCGACAACCTCAGTAATGGAGGACACTTTGCGGCTGCCGTCGCGCAGGCGTGTGATCTGGACGATCAGGTCGATCGAGGAAGCGATCTGCTCGCGCACCACCCGCACGGGCAACTCCAGGCCCGAAAGCAGCACCAGGGTCTCCAGCCGCGAGACCGCGTCGCGCGGACGGTTGGCGTGCAACGTTGTGAGGGAGC
Organism: Chloroflexota bacterium; assembly: GCA_026389925.1. Classification (GTDB taxonomy): domain Bacteria; phylum Chloroflexota; class Anaerolineae; order Anaerolineales; family RBG-16-64-43; genus RBG-16-64-43. The sequence continues at coordinate 2,395 of JAPLGX010000500.1, read as the reverse complement.
CGTCGTGCCCGGTGTTCATCGCCTGCAACATGTCGAGGGCCTCTCCGCCACGCACTTCGCCGACAATGATCCGGTCGGGGCGCATGCGCAAGGCGTTGCGCACGAGGTGGCGGATGGTCACCTCTCCTGTGCCGTCCGCATTCGGCGGCCTGGCTTCCAATCGAAAGACGTGCTCCTGGTGGAGTTGGAGTTCGGCCGCGTCCTCGATGGTCAGGATCCGCTCGCTTTCCGGGATGAACTCGGAAAGCACGTTGAGAAGGGTGGTCTTGCCCGATCCAGTTCCTCCCGAAACGAGGATATTGAGACGGGCCAGGACGCAGGCCTTAAGGAACTCTGCCATGTTACGGGTCAGCGTGTCTAGCTGCACCAGGTCTTCGACCAGGAGTTTCTTCCGGGAAAACTTGCGGATGGTCAGACCCGGGCCGTCGATTGCCGCGGGAGGGATCACCGCATTCACTCGCGAGCCGTCCGGCAGGCGCGCGTCAACCGTCGGGCTGTCCGCGTCGATCCGCCGGCCCAACGGCAGGATGATGCGGTCAATCAAGCGCAGAACCGCCTCTTGGTTTGGATAGACAATCTCGCTTCGCGTGAGTTTGCCCTTGCGTTCAACATAGACTGCCGTCGCGCCATTGATCATGATTTCGGAGACGGTGGGATCATCGAGCAAGGGTTGGATGAGCCCGTAGCCGAGGATCCCATCCAGCACCTCGCGCAGGAGGGCATCTCGTTGGATGGCTGGGAGCAGGGCCTGCGAGAGGCCGTATGCCTCCTCCAGCAGGCGCCGAACAGCCTTCTCGTCGGCCAGGGGCTGCGGGGAGGACTCGAGCGCCTGAGTCACCTGCTCGATCAACCACCCCCGCAGGCGCGTGAGGATCTCGGGAGGCACGAGAATCTGGTCACTCTTATCGCTGCTCATGAGACTCTCCGCTCCCTTCCACCGGAATCACCCATAACACGTGGTTTCGGGCAACCGCGACGAAGGGGACCAAACAGCTGCCTTCCGGCGCGGATATGGTAGCGCTGGTTACAGCGACAAAAGGCGTTGTCTGGTTCAGCTCGTCGCTGAGGCGGTGCTCCGGGTGGACGTGCACCATCCCCTCGATACGTCCGTGTGTGGTTTGGATTACGACCCTGGTTGGGATCTTGTGCACCTGCTCGGTGAACCGCTTGCCGCGATCATCGATTTCAACTGCCATGCAGACCTCCTTTGGACGCCACGGGCCGACCCCTACCTGTTCCTCCGGCTCACCTGTGCCGGTCGCGGATAGAGTGGCACCGGCGGGAGACCGGCGAACAGGTCGCGGCCTTTCCCAACATTGGCGGCACTCCCCCGCCCGCCCGGCCGGCCAAAGTCCCATGACAACCCGGGGTGTCCGTGGCGTCGGCCGATACAAGGTTGTGTATCGTTCTCTGAGATCCTTGGCTCTGAACGTCCCACATCTTTTCACTTCTTCCCACCCGGACAACTTGGCCATCAAGGAAGCCACCCTCAGCCAGAGGAGCTCGACGAGATGGGAGAGGCATTGACGTGGGGTCGGTCGTGGCTAGAGTCTTGGGTCCGGAGCGCCCTTCGGCGTGGGCGGAGGTGACCGATCTGGCGGCCTCCGGCAGCTCGTCAAAGGCCTGTCTGCCGAGATGCTCCGGCGAATGCGACGCCCCCTCCTTCAGCCCGTCCACTCACTAAGCCACTCATGGGCGAGGGCCATGGCCGCATCTTCTTCACCTTGGTTCTTGAGGTCCCACCCTGTCTGGTGCCCAAGCATGTGGTGGGCGCAAGCCCGGAGGATGACCTCGGTCCTTTTCGTTAGGTTGTTCTTGGTCCTCGCGACAAATTCGGAGGCCAAGCCGACGACGGACCGACCTGCGAGGATACCCGCCGGCAGGTATTCGCCATCCCCCTCGAAGCTCAGGAAGACGCACTCACCTGTCACTTTCTCGGCGACCTCGCGCGAGACAAGGGTCAGCACCCCGGCAACGGCGTGGCACATCTCGTATTCGTTGCCTTCCACCGTCCCGATGAGTTCGTCAAAGGTGCAGTGATCTCCCGACACAGCGCCTCCTTCCCGTGGATGAACGGCGTCGAACGGACTGCCTATCCATGCCGATGAGAATCCGGGGCCAAGAGCCGCACACCCAAATCGGTCCACCTGTGTCCATAATACTCTGAATGACCCAATTCGCTCCGGCGGTCTGGACCGCCGCCCCGAGGGCACGGCATTGACCGTTTGTGGCTAGCCAACCCTTTGTTGGCGCCGCCTCATCGGGAGCTTTGGCTGAGTGCGGGCGTCACACGGTCACCTGGAACATACGCGAGTTTTCCCCATCAGATATCCCCGCTGTCCTGGCCGAAAACCCCATCCGCCCGACAACAAACCTCGATCGGACCTGCAATATA
>JAPLGX010000267.1 GCA_026389925.1 Chloroflexota bacterium | reverse complement strand
GCCTACCTCGAGAGCGGGGACGCGATGGACAAGGCGGGCGATTACGCCATTCAGCATGAGGCGTTCCATCCGGTGGCCTCCCTCGAGGGCTGCTATGCCAATGTGATGGGCCTTCCATTGTGCCTGGTGCAGCGGATGCTGATCGAGGCGACCGGTTGGGCGCTGCCCGCGCTTCCGGAAACATGTGAGCGCACCCTGGGATCGGCCTGTGCGGTGCCGTTGGGCACATTTGGCCGCGCGTCATCCTCGCTCCAACCGCTGAGACCTGCGGTGCAGCCCCAGGTCCTGCCGGCCGAGAGCTGATGTTCCCTTCCCGTTCCCATCCTTATTGCAGGCTAGCCGCGGCCATGCCGTATCTCGTGCTGCTGGTGGCCTGCTCGGGCGCGGGGGGTGCGACGGCCACGCCGCTGCCCTCGCCGCAAGTTCTGGTGACTCCTGCACCCGACCCCGAGTTGGCCGCGGGCACATTCCTCGCTGCGTGGCAGCGCGGCGACTACGACGTGATGTATGCCGGCCTCTCGACGCTGAGCCGCGACGCGATGACGGTCGACGCCTTCCGCGAGCGCTACCAGGAAGTGGCTGCCGCGGCCACACTCAGCGGGCTCGACTACCAGACCCACGGGGCGCGGGTCAGCACCCAGACGGCCGAGGTCAGCTTCAGCCTTACCCTGCACACGGCCGTCGTGGGCGACCTGGTGCGTCAGATCTCCATGCCGCTGCGGTTGGAACACGGCCAGTGGAAGGTGGCCTGGGATGAGACCTTGATCCTGCCCGAACTCAAGGGCGGCAACACATTGATGATGGAACAGACCATCCCGGCGCGCGGCAACATATACGACCGCAACGGCAAAGCCCTGGCGTACGAGACCGATTCGACCGCGCTGGGGGTCGTCCCGGGCCAGATCACGGATGAGGCGCGGCTCTTGGAGGAGCTCAGCTCGCTGCTCAACCTGCGTCCGGAGATCATCCGCTCGCTCTATGCCGATGCACCACCCGATTGGTACGTGCCGCTGGGCAATGCCTCGCTCGACGAGGTGAAGAACCGTTACGAGGCGCTCACCACGCTGGGCGGCCTGCAAATGCGCACGTCGCACTCCCGCTACTACTACGGCGGTGGCAGCGCTTCGCACGTGGTGGGCTTCATCTCGCAGGTGCCTGAAGAACAACTTCAGGCGTATCAGGCGCGCGGCTATCGCGGCGATGAAAAGGTGGGCGTGATGGGGGTTGAGGCCTGGGGCGAGCCGTTCCTGGCTGGTAAGCACGGCGGGCGGCTGCTCGTGGTCGCGCCGACGGGTCGGGTGGTGGCCACCCTGGCCGAGAGCCCGCTTCAGCCCGCCGCGGCCATCCACACCACGCTCGATCGCGACGTGCAAGCCAAGGTCGAGCGCTTCGGGCTGGGCGCATTCTCGGGAGCGGTCGTCCTGCTCCAGCGCGACACCGGCGAAGTCCTGGCCATGGTGTCGAGCCCCGGCTTCGACAGCAACTTGTTCGATCCGACCAACTACAACAGCCAGTACCAGCTGCCGAAGATCTTCAGCGATCCGCGCATCCCGCTGCTCAATCGCGCCACCCAGGGCCAGTACCCGCTCGGCTCGGTGTTCAAAATCGTCACGCTGTCGGCGGCGCTCGAATCCGGGTACTACACTCCGGATACAATCTATCGCTGCACTGGCTACTTTCGCGAGATACCGGGGCTGGTTCTCACCGATTGGACAGTCTCGTGGGGGCGGCCGCCCCACGGGGTGATCGACCTGACCAACGGGCTGATCCAATCCTGCGATCCGTTCTTCTGGCACATTGGGCTCGACCTGTACACCAAAGATCAATGGCTGGTCCCGAACATGGCCCGCGGGTTCGGGCTCGGGAAGGCCACCGGCCTCGACGTGCTGCCAGAAGAGGCCGGATTTCTCCCCGATCCGGCCTGGAAGAAGGAGGCGCTCGGCGAAGATTGGCTGGCCGGGGATGCGGTCAACATGGCCATCGGCCAAGGGCGCGTGCTCGTCACGCCGCTGCAGGTCGCCGATTTCGTCGCGGCCGTCGGCAACGGCGGCACGTTGTATCGCCCTCAAGTCATCCATCACATCCAGCCGCCGATTGGCGACCCGCTCTACACCTTCACCCCCGAGACCCGCGGCCAGCTGCCGCTCAGCGCGGAAAACCTGGCCACGGTCCAGCAGGCCATGCAAGGCGTTGTCTCCGACGAGAAGGGCACCGCCCGCTTCCGCTTCATCGGTCTGGATGTCAAGGTTGCCGGCAAGACCGGCACCGCGGAAGACCCGCACGGCGCGCCGCATGCCTGGTTTGCCGGGTACACCTACGACAACCGCCCCGATAAGCCCGATATCGCGATGGTGGTCATCGCCGAGAACCAAGGCGAAGGGTCACAGATTGCCGCACCCATTTTCCGCCGCGTGCTGGAGATCTACTTCTTCGGCAAGCCGCTGACAAAGTACCCTTGGGAAGCGGAGATCGGCCTGACCGCGATGCCGACAGGCGGCCCCGGCGACACCGTCACGCCCGCCCCCTAGGCCGCGCTCGCAACCGGCCTCCACCCGCATGTCGACCGCCACTTTGCGCCCCGGACAAATCATCAAGGCCCAGTCCGGATTCTTCACCGTGCAGTGGGCCGGCGGAACGACCATATGCCAACTACGCGGCAGGCTCAAACAGCATCGCCGCGCGACCGATTTGGCGGCGGTGGGCGATCGCGTGCTGATCGACCTGGCCGAAGATGGTAGTGGACAGATCTGCCAGGTGCTCCCCCGCGCGCACGTTCTCTCCCGCCGCGCCCCGCGGGCCGACAACCGCCAGGCCTCGGTCGAGCAGGTGCTGGTGGCCAACCCCGATCAGGTGCTGTTCGTATTCGCCTGCGCGCAGCCGGCGCCCCACCTGCGTATGCTCGACCGCTTTCTGGTTGCGGCCGAACGCTCGGGCCTGCCAGCCCGCATCTGCGCAAACAAGATCGATCTCGTCGGGCCGGCGGCCGCCCGAGCACTCTTCGATTTGTATCCGCCGATCGGCTACCAGGTGCTCTACACCTCCGCTCAGACCGGTGAAGGCGTCGCCGAACTGCGGGCCGCCTTGCAGGGGAAGCTCTCGGTTCTCTCGGGGCCGTCCGGGGTCGGCAAGACCAGCCTGCTGAATGCAGTGCAACCCGGGCTAGGGCTGAGCGTGCGCCGGGTCAGCCGTGCCACGGGCAAGGGCCGCCACACGACGGTCGTCCCGGAGATCCTGCCTCTTGCGCGGGGCGGGTTTGTGGCCGACACGCCGGGTGTGCGCGCGATGGGCTTGTGGGACATCCAACCAGAGGAACTCGATGCTTACTTCCCCGAAATCCGCCCGCTGGTGGACCAGTGCCAATTCAACGACTGTTCGCACCTCTCTGAACCGGGGTGTGCCGTACGCCAGGCGGCCGAGAGCGGAGGCATCGATCCACGCCGCTACGATTCGTACACCCGCCTGAGGCGCGGCGAGCGGTGAGGCCGCTGCGCGCCCTCGGGGCTGAGCGCGCTTGCCGGCACATGGCGCACGCCTTATACTCCTCGCAGAGCGCGGCACACGCGCGCTTCCTTCTTCTTATGAAGCCTGCCACCCTCCGCTCTCACGCCGTGCGCCTCAGCCTGCAACTCGGCGCCGCCCTTTGGCTCGGCGCGTGCTCTGCCTTGCCCGCGGTTCAAGTCACGCCGCCCGCCAGCGGCACGCCTCCCGCGCCGGCCGTGCCCAGCCGGACCTTCGACAATGGCCATCGCACCCAAGGTGCCTTCCTGACCGCGTTCGATTCCTCGGGCGGCCTCGCCTGGCTAGGGCAGCCCATCAGCCAGCCGATCATCGACCACGATCTCGGGTGGGTGCTCCAGGTCTTCGAGTTTGGCGTGCTCGCCCAGGATCCCTCCGACGAGCGCGTGTTCCCGCTGCGCGCCAATGTCACCCTCGGGCGCCAAACGGCGCCGGCCGCGCCCAGCCTCGAGAGCGGCTGCACCTTCTTCGCGGAAACCGGTCACAACCTGTGCCACGGCTTGCGCCTGTTCTGGGAAACATCCGACCGCGCGCGCCTCGGGTTGCCCATCTCCGAAGAGTGGGTCGAGACCGACGGCGGGCTCACGCAGGATTTTGAGTTCGCGCGGCTGCATGCCGTCGGCGGCCAGGTCGCGCGGCAGCCCATTGGATCCTCCTTCTTTGCCACACGCGGGTACGATGCCGCACTGCTTGAACCGCCCGTCGCGTTCACACCCACCTCGCCGCCTCGCGCCACGGCCAGCCTGGTGCCGCTGCGCACGGTCGCGGCCACCGCTCCGGCCACCGCCTCCACGCCGTCGCCGCTCCCTGCCGGCCTGCCCGGCGCAACACCCACCGCGCTGGTCTTCTCGAACGGCCTGGCCGTGGGAGGCGAGTTCCTCATCGCCTATCGGGCAGCGGGTGGCGAGGTGTGGCTCGGTTCACCGCTCTCGGCCGCCTTCGTCGACCAGGACCTCGGCCTCACCCTGCAGGTTTTCGAATTCGGCGCGCTGGCCATGGAACCCGAAGGCGATCACGCCTTCCTGGCCAGCATTACCACCCTGATGGGCCGCCAACAGCCTCCCGTGCCCACCGTGAGCGACCCGAGCTGCGACTACTTTGAGGAAACCGGCCACAACGTGTGCTACCAGTTCCGCACGACGTATCGCGAGCTGGGTCGCCTGCGGATGGGCTTCCCTCTCACCGAGGTGGAAACGGATGCCCGCGGCGTCCTCGGCCAGGATTTCGAATACGCCCGGCTCGAGTGGCTCAACGGCAAGGTCCACCGCGCGCCGATCGGGCGCGACTTCCTACGCACGCGCAGCACCGGGTCATTCCCCGGCTCCTGAGCGGGGCGCACCCCGACCCACCGACCATTCCACACACCCGCACGGACCATCCGCCGCTTGAGCCTGCTCCCCATCGAAGGTAGACCCGTGCCGAATGAAGGGCCGACGCGGCTGGCCGGGCACAACCGCTCCCCCCTCTACCCAAGGAGTTCTCGGCACAGCACCGCCTAGACAGATGTACCGTCAGGGTTGAGCTGCACGGCGACCCCGGAAGACACCTCACCCGATCAGAAAACGGCGTAGAAACGGCGTCTCCGACTTGACTCACCGCCGAGGTTGTGCTACGATTTCAGTTGTGTGGGACGCGGTATTAGCTCGGAAGGCAGGACCGCCGCTCTAGCATCACCCGGAGCGGCATTTTCTGTTCCTCTCCACCGCTGGCTGCGCCCTAGGACCCACTTTTCTTTCCCGGCAACAGGAGGCACGGGCATGACTGAACGAATCGTCGGAACCGTCAAGTGGTTCAATGCCACCAAGGGCTATGGCTTCATCGCCCGCGAGGGTGGCGAGGACGTCTTTGTCCACTTCTCGGCCATTCAAATGGATGGCTACAAGAAGTTGGAAGAAGGCCAGCAGGTGGAGTTCTCGATCGAGAACGGCCCCAAGGGATTGCAGGCAGCGAACGTCATTCCCGTCCGCTAAGCAACCGAACGCATTCCCAGAACCAAAAACGGCCCGTCCACTGGACGGGCCGTTGCGTTATCCTCTCACGGTCAGGCGCCGCTGCGGATGCGCGCGCCGAGCATCTCCTCAAGAGCACGGATGATGCGCAGCCGAACCTGGGCCACCTCGCCGTCGGTCAGCGTGCGGTCCTCGGCCTGATAGGTCAAGGAGAAAGCCAGGCTCTTTTTGCCCTCGCCGGCTTGCGCTCCACGATAAACATCGAACAGCCGCACCTCGCGCAGCAGCGGCCCGCCCGCTGTGCGCATCACCTCCATCACGCGCCCGGCCGGCACCTCCTCGGCCACGATCAGCGCCAGGTCCTCCAATACCGGCGGGACGCCCGGGATGGCACCAACTGTGAAGCGCGGGGGGATGCCGTCCAGCAGCACCTGCACGTCGAGGTCGGCCGCCAGCACCGGCTGAGCGAAACCGAAGCGCTGCGCCACAACCGGATGCAGCTCGCCCAGCACGCCCATCGCACGCCCCGCGGCCGAGAGGCTGGCGCATTTCCCCGGATGGAATGACGGGTGAGGCGCCTCGGCCAGGGTCATTTCTCCCACATGCAGTCCCTCAGTCAACACCTCGAGAATGCCCTTCAGGTCGTAGAAGTCCATGGGCGCTGCCGCCGGGCTCGACCAGTGCGCAGGCTCCCGCAGACCGCTGAGCACGATCGCCAGGCGCAGCGGTTCGTCCGGCAAGCCCTCGCCCGTGGGATGGAACACGGGACCGATCTCGAAGACCGCCACGCGGGGCCGCTGCCCCGCCTGCCGCGCGGCTACTTCCATCACACTCGAGAGCAGCGACCGCCGCAGCACACTGCGGTCCGGGCCGATGGGGTTGGCGATTTCTACGTACTGCGAGCGCGCCCGCGCCGCCCCGAGCGGGTCGAGCTGCGCCTCGCGCTCGGGCGAGGTGAAGCGGTAGGTGATCACCTCTTGCAGGCCGGCCTGGACCAGCAAGTCGCGCACCGCCTCCTCGCGTTCGAGGCCGGGGTTGTCGCGCTGGGGCGGCAGGAGCGTCGCCAGTTGCGCTTCTGGGATGCGTTCGTAGCCGTACACCCGGGCGATCTCTTCGATCAGGTCAGCCTGGCCGATCACGCCCGGCCCGATGTCGAGGCGGTGATCAGGCACGGTCACGCGCAGCACGCGCGGCGCTCTGGCCTGTGTGCTCCGGCGGCCTCGCCCGGCCGGCGCGGCCGCACGCACCTCAACACCAAACTCGAGCCGTTCGAGGACGCGCACAACCTCGCCTTCCGCGATGGGTGCGCCGAGCAGCGCCTCGACCCGGGCCAGCGGCAAGTCGACGGTCACGCGCGCGGCTTTGCGCGGGTAGGCATCCACCACGTCGCGTGCCACAACCCCCTGGCATTCCTCCGCCATGAGCGACGCCGCGCGCGCAACAGCGCGCACCGTCATCCCCGGATGGACACCTCGCGAGAACCGATAGGAGGCCTCCGAGGGCAAGCCTAGCGCCTGGACCGCGCGGCGGATGCTGATGAAATCCCACGCGGCGCCTTCCAGCAGGATCGAGGTCGTGCCCTCGGTCACCTCCGATTCCGCGCCGCCCATCACCCCGGCGATCGAGAGCGCGCCGCGCCTGTCGCACACCAGGATCATGAAATCCTCAAGCACGCGCTCGACGCCGTCGAGCGTGGTCAACGGCTCGCCGGCCTCGGCCAGGCGGGTCTGGATGACCACCGGCCCGCTACCCGCCCGCCGTTGGAGAACATCCCAGTCGAAGGCGTGCAGCGGCTGTCCGGTTTCGAGCATCACGTAGTTGGTGATGTCGACCACGTTGTTGATCGGACGCATGCCCGCTCGGCGCAAGCGGCGCTGCATCCACTCCGGGCTGGGCCCGATCTTCACCTGGCGAATGAGCGCTGCGGTGAAGCGCGGGTTGAGGTCGGGCCGGCGGATCTCGATGCGCAGCGAACCGCGCAAGGGCTTGCCGCTGCCGCGCAGTGTGTAGGATGGCTGGCGCAGCTTCTGCCCGGTGAGCGCAGCCACTTCGCGCGCTATGCCGATCAGGCTTGCCGCGCGCGCCATATTGGGGTTGATCTTCACGCTGAAAACCCGGTCACCAAGGACTTCAACCAGCGGCGCACCCGTGGGCGAATCCGCCTCGAGGATCATCACCCCTTCGTGCTCCTCGGAAAGGCCAAGTTCCTTCTCCGAACAAATCATCGACGACGATTCGACGCCGCGAATCTTCATGCGCTTGAGGGTGGTGAGCACCCGCCCCGGCGCATGGCCGTCGTAAAGCGTCGCACCCTCGCGGGCGTAGGCCACCTTGAGCGGCTGGGCCAGCGGCCCCTGCCCCTTGTACGGAAACAGGTTGGGCGCACCGGTGAGCACGGTATGCTCCTGGCGCCCGTCGAAGAGGCGGCACAACACCAGCCGGTCGGCGTTGGGGTGCGGCATGACCTGCCGCACCTCGCCCACCACAATCTTCTCGGCCTCCCAGGCCAGCCCCTCCGCCGCGCGGCCGGGAAGTGCCGGCAGGCCGATGCTGGCGATGTCTTCCACCTCCAGGCCGGCGAAAGTCAGGCGGGCGGCCAGTGCCTCCGGCTCGAGCGTCAATCGCACGTAGTCTTTTAGCCACGAAAGGGGTACTTGCATAATCCACCTCCAGCGCGCCGTTGCCGCGCCTTTTCGCCCGTTCAGAACTGTTCAAGGAAGCGCGGGTCATTGGCCCAGAAGGCGCGAATATCGGTAATGCCGTGGCGCAGCATGGCGATGCGTTCCGGGCCCATGCCGAAGGCGAAGCCCGAGTAACGCCGCGGGTCGTATCCGCCATTGCTGAGCACGGTCGGATGGACCATCCCCGCGCCGAGAATCTCGAGCCAGCCGCTGCGCTTGCACACCGGGCAGCCGCTTCCGCCGCAGATAAAGCACTCGATGTCCATCTCCGCGCTCGGTTCGGTGAAGGGAAAGTAATCCGCGCGGAAGCGCACGCGCACCGAGGCGCCAAACATGCGCCGCGCAAAATCGGCGAGGGTCGCCTTGAGGTTGGCCAGCGTGATCCCGACCCCCACCGCCAGGCCCTCCACCTGATAGAACTGCGCCTCGGCCCGCGCCGTCACCTGCTCGTAGCGAAAGCACATGCCGGGAAGGACGACGCGAATCGGCTCGGGGCAGCGTTCGCGCATCACGCGCACCTGCCCGGGCGAGGTATGCGTGCGCAAGATGACACCCGCGCGCGTGGTGTAGAAGGTATCCTGCATGTCGCGCGCCGGATGATGGGGCGGGAAATTCAGCAGCTGGAAGTTGTATTCGTCGCTCTCCACCTCGCGGCTGCGGTAGACCTGGAATCCCATCTCGGCCCAGATGGCGAGAATGCGCCGCAGCACCTGCGACGAGGGATGCAGCCGACCGCGCTGCGGGGGCCGCCCGGGCAAGGTGAGGTCGAGCTTCTCGGAGGCCAGCGCGTGCTCGAGTTCCTGCAGGCGCAACGCCTCCTCCTTGACCGACAGCGCTGCTTCCAGTGCTTGCTTGGCCTGGTTGGCGGCGCTGCCGGCGGCCGGGCGTTCGGCCACAGGCCGCGAGCCGAGATCGCCCAGGAAGTTCATCAGCGGGGAATGGCGGCCCAAGTGCGCCACGCGCCAAGCCACCAGACTCTCGCTCGAGCGCACCTCGTCCAGCGCGCGCAACGCAGCCTCACGCATCGCGTCAATCGGATAAGCCATCCGGCCTCCTTAAAACGAAATGCCCCGTCCGCTCAGGGACGGGACAAGGCCCGCGGTACCACCCTGATGAGCCCGGTCGGCGCATGGAGAGCGCAGGCGGGCTCGCTCATTGCCCGCCGCCAGCGAGCGGCGAGGGGCTCCTTCGCTAACGGGAAGGATCCGGCCCACGCTACTCTTCGCGAGGCCATGAGGGGTCCGGCCATCACGATGGTTCACCTGGGCGGCTCAGGAGGGAACTTCGGCGGCGCCCTTCCGGGCCGGGCTTGCAGTCGTGGCCACGGCCTCCCTGTCGGCATAGCGCCGCGTACTTTCCTCCGTCACAGCCTTTCGTGGCGGTAATTATCTCCGATCCCTGTCACCTGTCAAGCGAGGCAGGCGGGCCGCCGCCCTCCGCTGGACCGGACCCGACCTGCAATTCGATTTGACACCCACCCCGAGTGGAATTACACTCCGAGCACGCGTCGACGAGGAGGAGAATATGTCCAGCGGACAATTGCGCCTGGTCATGCGCAGCGGCCCCACGCCAGGCAAGGTGCACGAACTGAACAAAGAGATCGTCACCATCGGGCGGGAGGCCTCGGCCGATATCGTCATCGCCGATCCCGAGGTGTCACGCGCCCACGCGCGGCTGGTTTCCAAGCCGGGCGGTGTGATCATCGAGGATTTGGGCTCGACCAACGGCACCTTCGTCAACAAGCAGCGCATCACCGCCCCGCGCGCCATCTCCGCAGGCGATGAAATCACGCTGGGCGAGACTATCGTTCTGGGTGTCGAGACCGAGGGCGTGGCGGCCACCGTCATTGCCGCCTCGGCCAAAGTTCCGCCTGCGCCCCGCACAGCCGCGGCCACGCCTCAGGCTGCCCCCGTGCCCCCTCCGCCGGCGGCGGCCGCCGCCCCCGCCGAAAAGAAGGGCGGGCGAAATCGGACGCTCCTGATCGGATGTGGCTGCTTGCTCCTCGTGGTGTGCGCGGCGGTGGGGATCTACCTGTACTTCGCGCCTGTCGAGTTCTGGCAGGCCATACTTGGTTCTCTGGGTCTTTCGTACTAGCGGCTGGGAATTGGTGGCCGAACCGAGTCGGCATCGCGCCTTACTGTGGGGTATTGCCGGGAACACGCGCGCCTCCCTCATGTTGAAGGGAGGCGCGATTGTATTCCTTGTGCCAACTAGCCAAATGAAAACTGCACCAGGCGAGCTCTACTGAACGTGGGCAATTAGTACTGCCCGTACGAGGCAAGCGCGCCGATCAAGAAGATGAGACAGTAGATAGGTACAGCTATGATGACCTGCGCAACGAAATAGTGTCCCCACACAGTGAACGCTCGAGACAGGAATTTGGGGCTCCCGAGGGATGTAGTGGGCAAGCGACTTTTGAGCCCCTCCAGGGATGTGTTCGTCTGCACGGATGCGGTACGTAGCTGCTGCACCTCGGCCTCAAGCGAGGCGATGCGGCGCTCCAGCGATCCAACGTACTCCGGCGAATAGACGGTCATGTCAGTCCTCCCTCAGCTAGTGGATGAGGCGCAAGCTTGTCCTCGTTGCGGATAACCATCTCCAACACATTGGCTGACTTGCGGTTCCCTCCAAACGGGATTCGCGCGCAAATCGGAAAGGCGCCCGGCCTCTGGCGTTATGTTGGTATTATTCCTACGTCGTGCACGGCGCCAAGCCCAGGACGGTGCGCACTCAGATGTCCCAATCCCTTTCGGAGCGATCGCGTCTAGATCGTGGTGCGTGAACGGAGGACCCATGAACACAAAGGCCTGGAAGATTCCTGCGCTGGGGCCCGCCTGGCGCTGGGTCTGGCTGGCACTGCTCCTGGCCGCCGGCCTCGTGCTGGCTTTGCTCATCCCACGCCCGGTGGTCGGAACCATCTATATCACTACGCCCATCGAGGCGGTGAGTGCGCGCGAAGTGATCGCCCAGATCGACGAAGCCCGCCGCAACCCGCAGGTGCGGGCGGTGGTCTTGGTGCTCGACAGCCCGGGCGGCACCGTGGCCGACACTGAAGCGGTCTATCTCGAGCTGGCGCGCCTGCGCGCCACGAAGCCGGTGGTCAGCGCGATCGGCACCATGGCCGCCAGCGGGGCCTACTACCTGGCCGTGGGCAGCGACTACATCTTCGCCATGCCCACCTCTCAGGTGGGCAACGTGGGCGTCATCGGCAGCCTGCCGCCGCGGCCGACGGTCGTTGAAGATGTCGCCTCGACCGGCCCGTACAAGCTGTTTGGCGGTCCGCGTGATTCCTTCCTGCGTCAGTTGGAGGCCGTCAAGGCGGGGTTCATTCAGGCCGTCAGCCTTGGGCGCGGGGCGCGGCTGAACCTCACCCCCGAAGAGGTCGCCCGCGGCGAGATCTATCTGGGCAGCGATGCCCTGCGCCTCGGGTTGGTGGATGCGTTGGGCGGCCCATCGCAAGCCGTGGCCTACGCCGCGGGCATGGCCCACATCGCGCACTACGCCGTGACCGACCTGCGCGAACTGGCCGGGCTGCCGGCGGCTTCGCCCGTGCCCTTCTTCTATATGGCCGAGGATGGACGTGCCACGGCCTACCCGCTCGAGGCCGGCCTCTTTTTGCTTTACGTTCCGCCGGCAGAGGGGAGGCAGCCATGACCCGCCGACTCGTGCTGCTGGGTCTGACCCTGCTGGTTGTGCCCGCCCTCGTGCGCGGGCTGTGGTTCTATCACGGCGTTTATTGGCGCGGCTCGCCTGTGGCCACGCCGGAGTACGCCTCGTTCACGGTTTCACTGCCGCCGCTCTCCACGGCCGAGGCGCCCGCTGCGCGCAGTACGTCGCGCGGCGCACATGTACTTATCGATCAATCACACGCCAACAACCTCCTGGCCGCCGAGCTCGAGCCGCTTTTGCGCGAAGTGAGCGCGCACGGCGGGCAGGTGGAATTCCTGACAACCGGCGACTCCGGCGACCTGGCCACGCGGCTGGCCGCGGCCACCGCCTTGGTGGTTGCCGCGCCCAACTCGCCTTTCATGCGCGACGAGGTGGCGCGGGTCGAAGCCTTCGTCGGGCGCGGCGGGCGGGTGCTGGTGCTCACCGACCCGACGCGCGGGGCGCCGCAGTACGACAGCTTCTACTCCGCGTCGAGCACCCCCCTCGACGACTCGTCCGCCGCCAACACTCTGCTGGCGCCGTTCGAGATCACCATCGCCGACGATTATCTCTACAACCTGAACGAGAATGAAGGCAACTTCCGCAACGTGCTGCTAACCCGCTTTGCGGCCTCGCCGCTCACCGCGGACCTCGGGCGCGTGGCTTTCTACGCCGCGCATTCGATCGCCTCGCCCAGCGGGCTGGCGCTCATCACCGCAGACGAGCACACGCTCTCCTCGCGCACCGACCGCAGCGGGGATCTGGCCGCGGCCGTGCTGGCGGCCAACGAACGCGTGCTGGCTGTCGGCGACCTAAGCTTCCTCTCGCCCCCCTACGATCATGTCGCCGACAACGCGCGCTGGATTTCCAACCTGGCCGGCTTCCTTCTGGGAGGCGAACCCTCGCGCGCACCGGCAGACTTCCCGTACATCTTCTCCGGCCCGGTCGTGGTCGAGGCGCTGGGCGAACTGAAGATGTCGACAGATCTGATCTCCGCCCTCTCCTCCCTGCAGTCCACGCTGGGCGAGGCCGGTCTGGCGCTGACGATCGCGGAGAGCCCCGAGGCCTCGGCCAACCGCATCGTGCTGGCCACCTATGCCGACAAGGAGGAGTTGACCCCCTTCATCGGCGGGTTCGAGATCGGCTTGCCCGGCCCGGGCGGCGACCCGCTCGCCACCGGCGAGCTGCAACTGCCGGGATGGCGCACGATGGATGCCTCCGCGGTGGGGCTGATGCTCGTCGCACGCAACGGAGGCCAGACCACACTGACCCTCGTCGGCGCCGATGCCTCAGCGGTGATCGAGTTGATCAAGGCTCTGGCGACGCGTGACCTCTCGATGTGCATCGGCCAGGAGGGGATCGCGGCCTGCGCGCTCGGCCCGGCCGACCTGGCTTCGCTCGATTTCGCTTTCGCCAGCGAGGCCGTGCCCACGCTGGATGGCGCGCTGCCCTAAGTTCGGCAGAACCTGCGTTGGCGGAGAATCACATCGCCGCGTCGAGCCGACGCGGCGATGTCTTTCCTCAGCCGGCGAAAGACCGGAGGCGATCTGGTCAGTGCAGGAGCGGGACCAGGCCGACCACCAGGTAGTAGCCGATGGCCGCCCCGACAATCCATGAGTCGATGCGGTCGAGCGCGCCGCCGTGGCCAGGCAAGAGGGTGCCCGAGTCCTTGACCCCCGCCTCGCGCTTGAGCATGCTGACAGCCAGATCGCCGAGGGTGCCCAATGCCCCCAGCAGCGAGCCAATGACCAGGCCGCTCACGAGGCCCACGCCGCTGCCCGGCGGCGCGGCGATCTGCCACAGCAGGCTGAGCAGCCCCGAGCCCAGCCCGCCGCCAACGATCGAGGCGGCGTAGCCCTCCCACGTTTTGCGCGGGCTCAGGCGCGGGCTCATGCGGTGGCGCCCAAAGCGCCGGCCGATGCTGAAGGCCGCCGCGTCGCCCAACCACACCCCGGTCAGGGCCACCAGCAGCCACCACACACCGCCCGGCAGCGCGCGCAGTGAAATGAAGTAGGCGCCAAACCAGCCGAGGTAAACGATCCCGGCGAGGGTCACGGCCAAGTCGGTTGCGGCACGCGCCGAGCCGCGCTCGTAGGCGCGCAGGCACCAGGCCACAGCGATCAGCACGATGAGAGTGAGGATCAGGCCGACGTGGTCAAAACCAAAGAAGTGGCGGGCGACGAGCAGCGTGAGCGCCCCGCCAGCCACTAGCCAGCGCGAGGGAGCCAGCCCCGTGCGGGCGAACAGGTCGGCATACTCGAGGGCGGCCAGCACAACCAGGACGGAGATGATCACGAGTAAGGGCACACCGCCGTAGGCGATGAGCCCCAGGCCGATGGGTAGAAGCAAGAGGGCGACCACCAGGCGATCGGGCAGCATACTGTCAGCTACCCGCGGAAGGAGAGACGCGGCCGAAGCGCCGATCGCGCTGGCTGAACTCCCACAATGCCTGGCGCAGTTCTTCTTTGTCGAAGTCGGGCCAATAGACCGGGGTGATGACCCATTCGGAGTATGCGGCTTGCCAGATGAGGAAGTTGCTGCTACGCAGCTCCCCCGAGGTGCGGATGATCAGGTCGGGGTCCGGCGTGCCGGCGGTATACAGGTACCGGCCCATCAGCTTTTCGTCGACCGCCTCGGCCGGCACGCCCTCGGCGATCATGCGCTGCACAGCGTGCACGATCTCATCCCGCCCGCCGTAATTGAAGGCCACGTTCAACGTGAGGCGACTGTTGTGCTTCGTCAGGTCGATAGCTTCGCGCACCTTGCGCTGCAAGAAGGGGGAGATACCCTCCAGCCGCCCGATGTGGCGCAACTGCACGCCATTGCGGTGCATCTCGTTCAGCTCGCGGCCAAGCACATCTTCGATAATCGAGAGTAGCCCCTGCACCTCTTCTTCCGGCCGGCCCCAATTCTCGGTTGAGAAGGCGTACAGCGTGAGATAGCGGATGCCGAACTCGACGCACGCTTGGATGATGCGGCGCAGGTTTTCGGTGCCGGCGCGGTGGCCGGCCAGGCGTGGCAGGTTGCGCGCGGTGGCCCAGCGCCCGTTGCCATCCATGATGATCGCGACGTGCTGTGGGATTTTGCCCGGCAGCCCCTCCGGCATCGGTGTGCCGGGGGTCT
>JAPLGX010000471.1 GCA_026389925.1 Chloroflexota bacterium | reverse complement strand
GGGCGCCCAGCGTGAGAATGATAGACAGGTTGAGAACTCGGCGATTCATAGCCTCCCTCTCTCTGGGAAGCGCCGGGTCCGTCTCTGCGAACGGAGACGTTCTCCGGCGAGCGGGCACATCGTCCTCTTTCGCCATGACGCCCCGGACCCGAAGGGTGGATGGTGAACCTTCGCCCCTCGGGGGATTGCGACGAGCGGCCGCTGCTATGGGTTGGCCGCGAGGCTCGGGGGCCAATCGGGCGCGTTACGCCCCACCAAATGCGCCGCATTACCTCCTTCCGGTGAAAAGCAACAACGGGACGGTCAATCTGGCCGGTTTCACTTCTGGCTCGCGGCGGGCGCAGTGACCCCCTACAGCCCGCAGGTCATCGCTTCCAGACCATCGAGAACGTGCGAGGCAAATCGACCACGTAAAGGCCTGTATGATCATCCCCCGCAGTCTGAGGGTGGTGGCCTTGGCCCTGGCATCCGGGCTCAGCCGTTTGGCTGCCACCGCAGCCGACGGACTCCCTCTCGACCACCCCCGGCATGCCCATCCATTGTGCACCGGACTTGCCAGACCGACAAGTGAGCTAAAGTCCGGTTCATCGAATGGCGAAGAGCCGAGGTTCGGCAAGAACGCTTACGCTTGCTGCCTATTGGGCGACCTGGGGGACTTCTGCCTGGAACAATCTGGAGGTTCAGCTTCCGCCTCCCACTGACCCACCCTGGGCCGGATCCTCTCGACCGCAACTCAATGCGCACGTGCCACTCGGGTCTCTGCCCACGGACAGGCGTGAAAGGTTGGCGCCGAGTCCTTGCACACCTTGTAGATCGCGGGTCCGGCCAAATTGTGGGTGGCCTATACCCCCCCAACCGTTGAGCGTGAGCCCAGATCCCACGAGCCCATCGTCCAGCACAGAGCCAGTGGCTTATGCTCTATGCAGCCCAATTCAAGTGGACACATGCTCCTGGTCACATGCTCCCCGCGGCTCCTGGCAGAGTCTCGTACAAAGTGGTCACATGCCCCTCGAATCGCAAATCCAGCCAGAAACCCAGTGGCCTATGCTCCTCAAAGTGATCCCTCAGAAAGGGCCCCATTCTCGAGAGAATCCTCTTGACACGCCCACCACCTCTCTTACAATCTAATCATGGGATCCGTATCGCAGGAGCGGAGCTAGCCCTCAACAACTGAATACAGCGAGTGCGTGGGGATAGTACCAGCGGCCCAGATGACCGCTGGACGCAAGCCGCCCTGCGCGTCAGACAAGTGTGTTCGTCAACGTTGGCCGGAGAGAATCAACGCCCGAGAGGGCGGAGGACCTCCGGCCGTTTAATTGCGCCGGGGGAAGTGCGTGAGGTGCAGGATGTGTTTTCCCGTGCTCTACGCAACGTGGCGTGCAGCGGTGTGCCCGATTCCAAGCCGGGGGAGGGAGGAGAACTCCCGCCGCTGGGTCAAGGAGACCCTACTAGGTTGGCGAGCGGGAGGACTCGCTTGCCTTGACCTGCTCGGGCGTGCGCCGCGGGCGGCCGGGGCGCAGCCGGTCGACGCGGATTTCAGAAGGGACGTAGGAATAGGCGGCGACCTGGATGCGGTTATGGCCCAGTTGATGGGAGACGATGAGCAGTGCCTGCCGGTCGGTGGCGCCGGCGCGGATCGCGCGCAGATACTCGGCCGCGGCGAAGGACTTGCGGAACCCGTGCGTTCCAAGGCAAGTGATGTTGAGCTTGGGGCAGGTGTGCCGCACCAGATCCTTGGCGCGCATGCGCAATTGGCGCCTTTCGGCGAACACGTGCCCGTCGGGCTGGGCCAGCCCGCGTGCGCGGAGTTGCTCAAGCAGCGGGCGCGCCTCGGGGGGCAGCGTCACCCGGCGCGGACGTCCGCCCTTGGTGTGGTTAGCGTTGGACTCAAGCACGAGGCAGCACTCCTCGGGGCGGATGTCGTCGGCGCGCAGATAAACCGCCTCCGAGACGCGCAGGCCGCTCACGTGCATGAGGCAGAGCAGGTCGGCGACCGTCACATCCTTCTCGCGGATGGCGGCAATCAAGCGCTCCGCATCCGAGGGGGAATACGCCTGGGGCGTCGAGTGCGTGCGATCCAAGGATCGGGGGGTGCGAGGCGCCAGCGGCATGAGCTCCTCGCGGTCGAGGGGGAATACCTTTGCTGCGCGACATGCCTTGTCCAGCTTGCGCAACGCGCAGCGATTGCGGCTCAGGTACGCACGACTGCGACCGCGGTCGGCGAGGTCCTGGATGAAGGCGCCGGCCATCTCAGAGGTGACATCGTGCACCCTGTGGACCGCGGGGTAACGCTGGCGGACGAAATGGCCGAAATGGTGAGCGTCATCGCACATGTCGCGCATTGTGCGGATGCCGCGGATCACGTCGGTCCGCTTGTAGCGCTTGTCCTGATAGCGGCTGTGTCCGGGCCGGAAGATGCCTTGCAGCGCCTTCATCATCTGGTAGCCCAAACTTCCATAGCGAGACATGGGACCCCCTTGGCAACAAATGATCGAATGAGAACGAGAGCGCCCTGCTTCCTCAAGACAGTCTCGGCTACGACTGCACCCTGTGCTGTCCGCACAAGGCCGCTCAGGTCGAGCGGGGCCGCTTTCGTGGAAGCTCACGAGCGGGGGAAGCGGCAAACACCCCGTCGATGGACCCAGCCGCCGGGCGCTGTGACGGGCTGGGGCTCCGTGCGAGTGAGCGATGCGTAAGCGTCTCGATAGACCTCCTTCGACCCCCCATGGAGGGATCGCTATGGGGCCCCGCAGGGTAGGGTTTCCAGCAAACGTTGGCGTGGCCCGCGAACGGATCCGGGTTGAGGCGGTCACGGTGGATCCGCCTCGATGGATAGCGGCAGGGTGCAGGAGCAGTCGCCGATGCGCCCTCGACCCCCCTCACGGGAGCCGGAAGTACCCGCGGCCTCTCGAGCCGATTGAGAAAACCGCCCCGGGTCCTTCTGCGTCGTTCGTCCGTACACTGCATCCTGTGCGCCTCCATAGATGCAGTCAGCCTAGCCCATCCTGGGTCATTGATCAACGCCCGACTCGATTTTTGGACTGATTCCTTGTCAAGAACTGGGGGACTTCTATGAGGTTTCTGGAGTATCTCGCCACACCCGAGGGTCTGGGCCACATGATGGATGAGTTGGCCTCTTTCGATCCGGATCCCGAACTCCTTGAAGACCCGGCGCTCTTGGACCACGCGGCCTTGCAGCGTTTCGCGGCGTGCAAATGGGCGCGGGATCGGGGAGCGTCGGCCGCTGGAGGGGTGCAGGCTTTGGTCCTGCTGGTCGCGTTTGAGTGTCTTCTGCTCATTGAACGAACGCGCTGCAGGTACAAACGCCGCGTGGGGCTTGGCCTGCTGCTCTTCTTTGCGCGCTATGTGTGGCCGGTGTACGAGGTCTGGGTGATTGGCGAGTGCGCTCTGGGCGCCCCGGGCAGTGTCGAGGCCTGCGTGCCCTGGCTGACAACCGAGGGCCATCTCTCGCGAGCGCTAGGCGAGCTGGGTGTGGCCAATCCGCAGGCGGAGGGGTTCTGCCTGACCGCGGCCGACCTGGACAAGTGCGAAGCGACGCACCATGGCTGGGTGGGTCAGGCACGGCTGGTCATCCACGCGCAGGTGCTGGCCGTGCTGCGCGATTCCGACCGAAGCCAAAGCGGTTCGGCTGTAGAGGCCGGCGTCTCCGTGCCCTCGACGAGCACGCCGAGGCGCGCGGGGCGGCGTAAGCTCAAGATCGCGCGCCCCTCTGAGCCAGGGACCGCAAGCGGTACCTCTGCCCTGAGGGGAGCGGACAGCAACCACGCACTCCGGTCGCCCGCGAAATAGGGGGACAACACCTCGGGTGAGGCGATTGGCGTGTCGGCCATGCGTGTCATCGTCGACCGTTGGTCGGTGTGGCTTGAGCCGGCGCTCAACACTCGCTCCGAATGCGGCCTAACGCTCACAATTGACAATCGCGCCGTCCGCTCCAATAATTGGGGCGCATGGTTGGCCTGCGCACTCCTCTCTCGTCGCACACTCGATCACTCCAGGAGGCCCCCATGTCCGCCAGCGCCATCCGCCCCGCCTTTGCCTCTGCGCGCTATGCCCTAGTTTTCCTCCTGATCCTCTCAATCTCCGTCCCGGTCGGCAGTTGTCCCTCGGTTGTCCTGGCCGCCTCGCCTGACATTGTGATCAGCCAGGTGTACGGCGGTGGCGGCAACTCGGGGGCTCCGCTGACAAACGACTTCATCGAGCTCTTCAACCGCGGAGGGGCTGCAGTCGACATCAGCGGCTGGACGGTGCAGTATGCATCCTCCAGCGGTACCTCGTGGAACAAGACGACATTGTCGGGCACACTCCAGCCTGGCAAGTACTACCTCATCCAGGAGGCTGCCGGGAACAGCTGCGGTGGCCTGCCATGCGGTTCGCCGCTCCCTGCCGCGGAGGTTGTCGGAAGCATTGCCATGAACGCGTCCTCAGCGAAGGTCGCGCTGGTCAACAACTCGACAACGCTCACGGGTTCCTGTCCGGTGGCGAGCACCGTCGATTTCATCGGCTATGGAACCGCCAACTGCTATGAAACCTCTGCCGCTCCCACACTCAGTAACACCACCGCCGATTTCCGCGCCTCGGGCGGGTGCACGGACACGGACAACAACAGCGCTGACTTCACGGCCGCCGCGCCCGCGCCGCGCAACGGGAGCACGCCTGCGACGGTGTGCGGGGCGACCGGGCTTTCGGGGGTGGCAAACGCCAATCCCGACAAGGTGCCGTGGGGGGGCACGACACTGCTGACGGTTGCGGTGACGCCGGCGACATCGCCTGCGAGCACCGGTATCACCGTTGTGGGCGACCTGTCCGTCATCGGCGGGTCGGCCGCGCAGGACTTCTTGGACGACGGCGCCCAGGGGGATGAGACTGCGGCAGACGGCACCTACTCGTACCTCGCCTCGATTCCCGTGGATGCGGCGACCTGCCTACAGAACCTTCCGGTCACAGTGAGCGATGCCGAGGGCCGCTCCGCCAGCGCGCCGATTGCGCTGAGCGTCTTCCGGCCGGGGCTCACGATCCATGAGATTCAGGGAACGAAGCACCGCTCGCCGTTCGAGGGGCAGTGCGTTTCGGGGCTCGCGGGGGTGGTGACGCTTCCGCGCTCAAACGGCTTCTATTTCCAGGAGTCTCCCCCGGACGCCGACCCGGACACCTCGGACGCGCTCTTTGTGTACACGGCCTCCGCGCCGGGCGTGAGCGAAGGGGATCACCTCTCGCTGCGGGGCGAGGCGGAGGAGTACCGTCCGGGCGGAGACAGCACCGGCAATTTGACCACGACCGAGCTTGTCGATCCTGAGGTCATGGCGGTGCTTAGCCCGGAGCCGATGCCTGTCCCGGTTGTCATTGGCCTCGGAGGCCGCACTCCCCCAACGGCGATCATCGATGACGACAGCGCCGGGGATGTCGAGGTGAGCAGCACCTATGACCCGTCGAGCGACGGGGTCGATTTCTACGAGAGTCTGGAGGGCATGCGGGTGCAGGTGAACAACCCGGTGGTCGTCGGGCCGACCAACAGCTTCGGGGAGATTCCGGTCTTGGCCGACCTGGGAGCGGGGGCCTCGGCGCGCACGCCGAACGGCGGTCTCGTGATTCGCGCCAGCGACTTCAATCCCGAGCGCATCATCCTGGACGACGCGGTCCTCCCGCTGCCGGATGCGAATGTGGGTG
>JAPLGX010000097.1 GCA_026389925.1 Chloroflexota bacterium | reverse complement strand
ACGGCGACAAGGCCGTAGATCATCCCGAATGGGACGACGCCGAGAAGGAGTGGGATCTCAGCCAGGATGCCGCGCAGCAACTCCTCGCGCGCACCTGTGGCCGGTTGGCCTGAAGGGTGCGCGCGTATTGAGTGAGAGTCGAAAGGAGAGCCGGTTGTTGTGGGCTGGCTGCTGCTCACCCTCGGCTCGGACGGCGTCATCCGTCCGGACCTCGTCACCCGGCAGCCTCCGCCGCGGGCAACCCGGCCACCGGCTTGGCACTGCGCACGGCGTTGAGAATGGCCTGGGCCACTACTTCGGCGGCGAACGCGCCGACGATGTTGACGTCGGCCTCCTTTTTGCCGAGGGCCAACGCAAAGATCGTGTCGCCATCGAGCATGGTATGCGCTGGACGGATGGTGCGGGCGACGCCGTCTTGACCCATCTGGGCCAACTTGGTGGCGTGTTCCTTGTTCAGCCGCGCGTTGGTTGCCACGACGCCGATGACCGTGTTTCCGCGCGAGGCAAATCCCAGGATGGTGCGGCCAGCCAGCGTGCGCATGACCTCCAGCGTGTCGGCAAAGTAACCCGGCGCGCCCAGGCGCAGCGGGCCAAGCTGTTTGGAACGAGCGCCCGCGACAATCGCGCCGCTGCGCGGGTCGACCACGTCACCGAAGGCATTGACTGCGACGATGGCGGCCACCCGAATGCCTCCGCCTATCTCTATCGAGGCTGTGCCGATGCCGGACTTCATGGCCTGGCCCATGCCGAAGACCTTGCCCACCGTTGCGCCCATGCCGGCGCCGGCATTGCCCTCGTCCGGCCTCCGGTCGGAGGCTGCCTCACACGCGCGGTAGCCCATTGCGGCATCCGGCCGGACGTCGGCGCGGCCCACGCCCAGGTCAAACAAGATGGCCGCCGGGACGACCGGCACGCGGGCAACGCGCACGTCCAATCCCACACCGCGTTCTTCCAGGTAGCGCACGGCGCCGGAGGCGGCATCCAGTCCGAAAGCCGACCCGCCGGCGAGCATCACTCCGTGCACGCGCTCGACCAAGTGGACCGGGTGCAGAGCATCAGTCTCGCGCGTGCCGGGCGCGCCGCCGCGCTGGTCCACGCCGCCCACGGCGCCGCCTTCGCACAAGATGGCCGTGCACCCGGTCAGCGCCGCTTCGTCATCAGCGTGTCCGACCCGCACGCCTTCGATATCGGTGATGGCGTTGCTCAATGGCATGCTTATCCTCCAGATTGGCGAACTCTCGCGACGCGCGGCGGGCAGGCCGCCGCGGCGTTAACCGAATTCAAATACCGACCTGCTAGGCTGGGTCGTCATAACGGTGAAGGTGAGACGATGACCAGGGTTTTCGACGCTCCCATTCATTCGAGCGATCAGAGCTTTGAGCGCGTGCTCGCGGCCGGGCTGCCCGTGGCGGCTGTCTTCTCAGGGCGTGAGCTGGCCGAAGACTTCGACCAGACCATGCGCCGCCTGGCGCGCGAACATGCGGGCAAAGCCTTGCTCGTCCGCGTACGCGCGGACGAGAATCCGCGCCTGACGGCCGAGTACCGGGTGGAGCGAGTCCCGTGGGTCGTCACCTTGCGCGGCGGCGCACCGATCAGCAGCCAGCCGCTCGCAGATGCAGGTGCCCTCGAGGCGCATCTTGCCCATCTCTTGGGAGAGGGACCTCTGCCGGCGGTGACAGACCGCAGCGCAGGACGTGCGGAATCCCGATCATCCTCGGCCGAGAAGCATCGCGAACCGCTCGCTGTCTCGGATGCATCCTTTGCCGATGACGTGCTCCATAGCGCCTTGCCGGTGCTGGTCGATTTCTGGGCGCCGTGGTGCGCGCCCTGTCGCATGGTGGCACCTACCGTGGAGAAGTTGGCGCGGGAGGAGGCGGCCCGCTTGCGTGTGGCCAAGCTCAATGTTGACGAGAATCCGGTCGTCGCCGGGCAGTTCGGTGTCACCGGCATTCCCACGATGATCCTCTTCCAGGGCGGGCAGGTCGTTGACCGATGGACGGGCGCGCTGCCCGAAAGCTCGATCCGCGCTCGGCTCGCGCGCTGGATCTAGGCCTCCGCAAGGATCAGGCCGAGCGGTGGCGAACTCCTGCCACGGACTCGCGATCAGCGCGAGGATGTAACCCCTCATTCCGCAATCGGTCCGTGACGCGTCTGCCGCATGGGGCAGGGTCTATTGTCCACGCTGCACCGGTCCCCCGCACCGTGCGCACCCCGCTTCGCTACGCAAGCAAGGCGCTCACCCGAGCGATGATGTGCTGTGCAACCTCATCCTGGGTCTCGGCCGCGAAGCCGACCACGACTTGCGGCCGCCCGCGGCTGCGGCGCCGCTCAGCGACGGCGGCCAAGATGTCGGGCGCAGGTTCCAGGCTGAGCGCCGGCACGCCCTTCTCCCTTTTCATTTTCTGGGCGGCGGCCTGACGCGGGCGGAAGTCCGCGACCGCTGCGGCCATCAACAACGCCTCCGCTTCATCCGTTGTGCGCAGGACTGCCTCGAGCATTTCCTGCGCCGTGCGCACCGGAATGAGCACCGCCCCCGCCGGCGGCGTGAGGGCCGCCGGGGCGGCAATGAGAATGACCTCCGCGCCTGCGTCCAAAGCCGCCTGGGCCAGGGCATAGCCCTGCTTGCCCGACGAAAGGTTGGTGAGCACGCGCACCGGGTCAAGCGGTTCCTGCGTCCCGCCCGCGGTCACCACCACCTTGCGCCCGGCCAACGGCCCGCCGCGCGAGAGCAGGAATCGGACGTGCGCCAGAATGTCGAGCGGCTCGGTCATGCGCCCGATGCCCGAGAGGCCGGAGGCCAAGTGGCCGAGTTCCGGCCCAAGAATTGTCGCGCCGCGTTCGGCGAGCAGACGCAAGTTCTCCTGCGTGGCCGGATGCTCGAACATTCCGCCGTCCATCGCCGGAGCGATAACTAACGGGCAGCGCGCGACCAGGGCGGTCAGGCTGAGCAGGTCGCCGGCCGTGCCGGTGGCTAACTTCGCGAGCGTGTGAGCCGTGGCCGGAGCGACGATCAACAGCTCTGCGCTCCGGCCCAGCCCCACGTGCAGGACGTGGGCTTGCGGCCCCCACAGGTCGGCATCGGTGAAGGCCGGCCGTCCGGTCACCGACTGAAACGTGAGCGGCGCGACAAATCGGGTGGCGGACTCGGTCAGGACAACATCCACGAGCGCTCCGGCCTGTGCGAGCTTGGAGGCCAGGTCGGCGGCCTTGTAGGCCGCGATGCTTCCTGTGACTCCTAAAACGATTCGTTTGGACGTCAGGGGTGTCTGAATCATGGGTTCGAGTCTGGTGTCAGGGTCTCAAGCCCCAGGCGAGAATCCTCATCCATCGACCACGTCCCGTGCAGGACTCCCGTGGATGAGAGGGTGGGGTGTGCACGCCCTTGGGTTCCACTGCGAAACCAACGCACCTCTAGGTCATCTCCGCGACGCTTGCCGGTGCCGGTGAAGGTCGCTCCCGAGATTAACCAGGGGATGGAGTATGTACCGACCCACTCCCGGTGGATCGTGGCCGTGACGGTATAGCTGCCCCCATCGAGTGCTCGGCCCTCGACGGAGCAAGTCCCGCCCAACTCCGGACGAGGCACCTCTTGGACGACGAGCGAACACGCCGCGGCCAGGCGCGCAATCCCGGCGAGCCGGACCGCGCGCTGCGTGGTCATCGGGTTCGCTCCGCAAGCGTCAGCCGCGCGAACCCCGGGCCCATCCGCGTCCCTGTTTCAATGACCTGGCAGCCCGCGAGTTCAAGCATCCGCCGGATCTGGGTTTCAGAGAAGCGTTGTCGCTCTTCGGCGGCGCGCGCCCATCGGAGGAGCGAGGTACGCTCGATGCCTGTTAGCCCACGCTCGTCGGCAAGCGCGGCGGCCGAGTCGGTCGAAAGGTGCTCACTCGGGTTGAGCATGGCCCGCCGCCCGCCGCGCCTCGCCACGCGGGCCATTTGCGCCAAGCCCTCCTGCGGATGGTCCATGAGGAATATCACGTTGGTCGCGGTCACCAGGTCGTATCGCTCGGCGGTGAATGGCAGGCGCTGGGCATCGCCCCGCAGACACGGGAGCTTCGCCCGGTTTGAGTGGGCCGCGAGAACGGCCATTTGCATGTCGCGGTCTAATCCTATCGGCACGCACCCCAGGGCGGCCAAATGGCGCGCCAGCCCGCCCGGGCCGCAGCCGACATCCAACACGCGCCAACCGGCTTGCACACGGCAGAAGCGGGCGAAGGACTGGAGCACGCGGTCCCAGCCGGTGGTTACCTGAACGGCGGAGAAGTATGCCGCGGGCGAACCGTTCACCGATTCATCTCATAGATCATGCGCAGACCGTCCAGTGTCAGCCATGGGGCAAGGATTTCGATGACCGGCGTCTCGCGCGCAATGAGTTCGGCCAACCCGCCGGTGCCGACCACCTTGGCCTGTCCATCCAGCTCGCGGCGGAAGCGGGCCACCATACCCTCCACCAGCCCGACGTAACCGAAGAGCAAACCGGATTGGATGGAGTGGGTCGTGTTGCGGCCGATCGCCGCAGGCGGGCGGGTGATCTCCACCCGGGTGAGCTTGGCCGCGTGCGAAAAGAGTGCCTCGGCGGCGATGCCGATCCCCGGCGCGATGGCGCCGCCCAGGTAATCGCCCTCGGCGGAAATCGCATCGAATGTCGTGCCGGTGCCAAAGTCGATGATGATGACCGGACCGCCGTACATACGATATGCGGCCGCCGCGTCCACGACGCGATCGGCACCAACCGCCTTTGGGTCGTCGTAGCGCACGCGCACGCCGGTGCGCACGCCGGCATCGACCACCAGCGGTTCGCAGCGCAGGCTGGTCCGGCACACGTCCACCCACTTGCCGGTCAGCGGCGGAACGACCGACGCGACCGCGGCTCCGTCCACGTCTTTGGCACTCAAGCCGGCCATCTGCAGAAGCCCCACCATTTGCAACGCAAACTCATCCGGCATGCGATCGTGGTCTGTCGCCAGCCGCCAGCGCGGTCCAAGCGTCTCGCCCTGGTACAGGCCGAGGGTGATGTTGGTGTTTCCGATGTCGATGCACAGCAGCATGGCTCTGCTCCTGCGGCGTCTGCCGCGCTCAGGCCCGCGAACCTTCCGCGATGATGCCCGTGCTCCACTCGTCTTCGTGCAACAGGAAGTTGTCGATGAGACGCGTGCGGCCCAGACGGACCGCCAGTGAAAAGAGCGCCTCCCCCTCGACCGTCTCCAATTCGTCCAACGTTGCAGGATGGGCGATCGAGACGTACTCTTCGCTTGCCACGGGCTCGTCCGCCAGAGTGCGCGACATGACCGAGCGCAGAATGTCCGCGTCGTGTTCGCCGCGATCCAGGGCCTCTTTGGCCGCGCCCAGCGCGCGGTAGAGCACGCTGGCCACTGGACGCTCGCCAGGCGTAAGGTATGCATTGCGCGACGACATGGCCAGCCCGTCGGCTTCGCGCACCGTGGGGCAGACAACCACCTCCAGCGGGAAATCCAGGTCTCGCGCCATTCGCCGGACGACGACCGTTTGCTGCGCGTCCTTCTGCCCGAAGTACGCGCGATGCGGCTCGAAGAGGTTTAACAACTTGGCCACCACTGTTGCGACGCCGCGGAAATGGATTGGGCGGGCCTTGCCTTCCAGGGGCCGGCTCACCTGCTCGACCGTCACGAAGGTCTGGTACCCGGAGGGATAGACCTCCTCCGGCGGCGGAGTCCACACCAGGTCCACCCCGATCGGCCGCAGCAGGTTCAGGTCGCGCTCCAGCGCGCGCGGGTAGCGTTCCAGGTCTTCGCCCGGACCGAACTGAGTGGGATTGACGAAGATGCTGACCGCCACCGACGCGCAATCGGCCCGCGCGCGCCGCACGAGCGAAAGATGGCCCTCGTGCAGGAAGCCCATCGTGGGCACAAGGCCTAACGGGCCAGGCAACTCGGCGCGCACCCGGCGAAGATCGGCAACGGATTTGACGATGATCATATGGTGTCCTCCCGGGCGTGCACCACTCTCAGCCCGCATGCGAGAAGGCAGTTGCGGGCCGTTGAACCGGTTCTCCCCACCACGCGTCGTGGAGCTTAGGCCGCAGGGCGCTCCTCAAGCGCCTGCACCAAGTGCCAGGCCGCGCGGTTGAGCGGCGCGTCAAGTCCCAGCCGCTGCGCCTGGTTCACGATGGCGCCGTTGATCGCATCAATCTCCGTTCGCCGCCCGCGCTCAACATCCTGAAGCATGGAGGAGCGATTGTGCGCTGTGGCTTCCGCCACCTCGAGCGCGCGGGTTGCCGCGTCGGCATATGGGAGTGTGATCGCCGAACGATTCGCCACCTGGGCCCCTTCGCGAGCCAGCCCCTGAAGCAAGGCGCGGGCGCTCGGCCGGCGCGCCAACTCTCCATTGGGCACGCGCAACAAGGCCGCCAGCGGGTTGATGGCCGCATTGATCAACAGTTTGCCCCACAAGATCGAATCGCGGTCTGCGCCGACGGTCACTCGCAGGCCGGCGCGCTCAAAGAGCGCGAGGGTCTTACCCAGATGCGGATGATCGCCGAGTTGCAGCGCGCCTTCGCCTCCCAGGCGAATGTGTCCGGGGGCCACCAGCGTGGCGCCGGAGGTGGTTGCCCCGGCGGCAGCGCGCTCAGCACCGAAGACCGCGCTCAGCATCTCGTAATTCCCAATGCCGTTCTGCAGTGTCAATGCCAAACCCTCCTCAGCCAAGGCCTCCCCTGCACGGCGCACGGCGTCCGCGGTCTGCCAGGCCTTGACCAGGACGAGCAACAGGTCGCTGGCGGCGCAATCGCGGGCTTCGGTTGTGGCACGCACTCGAATGGTCTGCTCGCCGCAGCCGTCGTCCACCACCAGGCCATGGGTCGATATGGCCTCCACTGCATCCTGCCACGTCCCGAGCAGAGTCACCTCCGCCCACGGCGCCAGGCGATAACCCATCAGGCAGGCCATGGCCCCCGTACCCAGGAGAGTGACTTTCATCTCAGAGGAACCTTTTCATGATTGCCCGCCGTTGAATCCGGCCCGAAGTCGACAGCGAGCGATCGGAATCAACTGCCGCGCGTCGCCGCACCCGATTCGCCAAGGTCATCCAGAAGCGTCTGCCATTCTGCATCCGGCATTTCGGCCGTGTGTTCGGCCGCCGGGAAGGAGCGCCGCTCGACGTCTTCGCGATACTGGGAGAATGCGCGCGCCATCTCCCCGCGCAGGTCGGCATACTTCTTGGCGAACTTGGGTGTGAAGCGGTCGAACAACCCGAGCAGGTCGTGTGTCACCAGCACCTGGCCGTCGCAGCCAGCGCCCGCGCCGATGCCGATGGTGGGAATGGCCAGGCGCCGCGAGACGAGGTCCGCCAGGCGGGCAGGAATGGACTCAAGAACGATCGAGAAGCACCCGCTGCGTTCGAGCAGGAGCGCATCGTCGATCAGGCGGCGGGCTGCGGCGGCTGTCTTGCCCTGCATGCGATAGCCGCCGAGCTGGTGGATCGACTGCGGCGTGAGCCCTAAGTGCCCCATGACCGGGATGCCGGCGGCGAGTATCGCCCGAAGTGCCGGCAGAATGGTTTCCCCGCCCTCCAGCTTGACCGCGTCCATGCCACCCTCCTGCAGGAAGCGCCCGGCGTTGCGCACAGCCTCGGCCGGGCTGACCTGATAGGAAAGGAACGGCATGTCGCCAACAAGAAACGCGCGGTGTGCGCCGCGTGCCACGGCCTTGCAGTGGTGGATCATCTCGTCCATCGTGACGGGGAGGGTGGTGGCATAGCCCAGCACGACCATGCCGAGCGAGTCGCCGACCAGGATTCCATCCAGGCCGGCCCGGTCGATGGCAAGGGCAGTGGGGTAATCGTAGGCAGTGAGCCACGTAATGGGGAGACCACGCTCCTTCTTCTGGCGCAGGTCGAGCGTGGTGGTGCGGCGTTCTGAGCTGGTGGTCGCTGACACGGTCGCCTCCCTTGGTACGGTAGACGCTGATCAGGTGCCGTATGCCGAAGCGCAGTCGCCGCAAGTGACAAAAAACCCTCCGGGCCAACCAGGAGGGGCGGGACAAACGTGATGGAGCCGGGTTGTCCTGCCGTCTCGGTCGTGGCCCGATCCAAGCGGCACTTTGATTATAAACGGATGCGCCCGGCCGTCAACCGAGGCAGAATCGGTGAGAGAAGTCCGTCACCCGCGCGAAGGCGGGGGACCCAGGACGGACATGCAGCGTGTCGAGGAGCCGCAACGGAGGGGGCGGTTGCCCAGGCATTCCACGCGGCGCCCCAGTCCCCAATCGCGCGAGTGCCTGGATACCCACTTTCGCGGTAATGACGATGAAGAGCACAAACCTGGTCGTCCCAGATCGGGAGGTCACTCCGATCCGCCGGCACGCCGGCCGACAGCGTGCGCGCGAGGCAGGAACTTGAGGCGAGTGGCCGTTTCCCCTACGAGCGGACAGAGAAGGGGCCTTGGATTATGGCACCACTGGCGTGCCCGTCCGCTACCCATAATTGATCATCCGCGTCGACTGGCAGCCCAAGCCCAGGGCGAGGGGTGAGCCATGCAGGTAGATATCGAGCTGTATCGGCACGAGCTCGTGCTCTCGGAAGACCCACCTGTTCACATCGCTGTCATCGACATCGCCCCGGAACGCCCCGAACGGACGCTGGTCTTCTTGCACGGATTCGGCGGCGACGTTGCCCAGTGGAAGCGACAGCTCACCCACTTCTCGGATGAGAACCGGGTCATTGCCATCGGCCTGCGCGGCCACCTCGCCCATACACGCACAAGCGGGCCGTTCACCACGCCCCAGTTGCGGGGGGACCTCGAGCGGGCGCTGCAACTCCTGGATGTAGCGGAACGCATCGTCCTGGTTGGGCACTCCTTTGGCAATGCGCTGGCGGCGGAGTTTGCCCAGGCGTACCCGTCTCGCGTCGAGGGGCTGGTGCTGGTGGCGCCGTCAGGCGAGTTCCGCTTGGCCTGGAACTACCGCATGGCGCTCAGGCTGCCGACGACGGTGCTCGACCTGGTCTACCCCTTGTTCCGTAAGATGCTGCATGCGCCACCGTATGTGCTGAAGATGATGCACGCCCAGAGCGTGGCGCGCTGGAGGGGTTGGAGCCTGTTCCGCAGCCTGCGCGTGCCGACCCTGGTCGTGCGCGGGCATGGCGACCGGGTCTTTCGCCGCGACTCTTTGGAGGGCGTGGCGCGAGCCCTCCCCGGTGCAGAAGATGTGGACGTTGGCGCCTCCGGGCACATGGTCATGACCGAACAGGCGGAGGCGGTCAACCGCGCCATCCGCCGCTTCCTCGGCCAAGCGTCCTCCTGGCGGGGCGAAAGCCCCTCGGATCGCGGGGCCGTCCCGCGCTCGCTCCTGCGGGAGCGCCCCTGGCTGGCTCACTACGACAACGGAGTGCCGCATACCATCGCCGTGCCAGATGTGCCACTGCAGCGCTTCCTGCGCTCCTCCGCGCGTCGATTTCCTCGCAGGCGAGCCATCATCTTTGAGGGCGGAGCCATGTCCTACCGCCGTCTCGATCAGGAGAGCGACCGACTGGCGCTGGCGCTAGCCGGATTGGGAATTGGGCCGGGCGAAGCGGGTGATGATCCTGTTGCCCAACCTGCCTCAGACGGTCGTGACCTTCTTTGCGGTGCTCAAAGCCGGCGCCACAGTCGTCCTGGCCAGCCCGGTCTCAGAGCTGGACGAAGTGATGCGCCAGGTACGCGACGCGCAGGTCGACAGTCTAATCACGTTGACTAACCTCGCGCAGGTCGGCCGCCAGGCTCTGCGCAGCACATTAGTGCGCCATGTTATCTTCACCTCGGTGAGTGATTATCTGCCGCCAGTGAAGAAGGCCCTGTTCCGGGTGCTGCGCGAAGGACCCGAGGGGCATCGCTTGCCGCGGCCCCTCGCGCAAGGGATGCACACGCTGAAGGATTTGCTGCGCGGCCAGTATGCTCCTCAAGCCATGCGCGATCCGCGTGCCGATGAACTGGCGGTGATTGCCTACACGGGCGGAACGACGCTTGCGCCGCGAGGGGTCATGCTCAGCCACCGCAACCTGGCCGCCAATGCCCTGCAAATCCGGCACTGGGTGCCGGACTTGCGCGAGGGGCGTGAAGTCTTCCTGAGCGTGCTGCCGTTTACCCACAGCTATGGTCAGACGACGGCCCTCATCGTTCCGGTGATGATGGGGGCAACCATGGTTATCTTGCCCACGTTCATTACCGGCCAGGTCCTGCGCGCCATCCACCGCCAGCGGCCGACCCTCTTCCCTGGCGTGCCCACCATGTACACGGCCATCAACAACTTCGCCGGCGCGCGGCGCTATGGCATCCGATCGATCCCGGTGTGCATCTCGGGCGCGGCCCCGTTGCCGGTGGAGGTGCAGGAGGCCTTTGAGAAGCTGACCCGCGGACGCCTGGTGGAAGGCTATGGCCTGACCGAAGCCGGCCCCGTAACCCACGCCAACCCGCTCTACGGGCGGCGCGAGATCGGTTCCATCGGCTTGCCGGTGCCGAGCACGGAGGCGATGGTCGTCGAGATCTCCTCAGCGGCGAGCGATTGCCGGCGGGGGCGATCGGCGAACTGGCCGTGCGCGGTCCTCAGGTGATGCGCGGCTACTGGGGGGCACCCGCTGAGACGAGCGAAGTATTGCGCCCCGACGGGTGGCTGCTCACGGGCGACGTGGCGCGGGCCGACGAGGAGGGCTACTTCCAAATCATTGCGCGCAAACGCGAGATGATTTTGGCTGGCGCCTATCAGGTTTACCCGCGCGACGTGGAAGAGGTGCTGTCTGAACATCCAAAGGTCAAAGAGGTGGCGGTGGTCGGCATCCAGCGCAGCGACTCGCCCTCCCAGGTGATCAGGGCCTACGTTGTGCTGCGCACGGGGGAGACGGCCAGCCCGGAGGAGTTGATGGAGCTCTGTCGCCG
>JAPLGX010000109.1 GCA_026389925.1 Chloroflexota bacterium | reverse complement strand
AAGTAAAGCGTATCGTCAGCAATCAGGATGCGGACGGAGGTCTTAAAGGGTGTGGGCGCGCCGGGATGCGGAGACTGCTGGACAAGTTCAACAGCCATGCTGGCGTCTCGCCACGCGGGTTCGTCAAGTCGCCCATCCAGCCGGATGTGCCCTTGAGTACGGCGGGCCTCAACCATTTGGGACGCCGCGGCGGTCGAACTGGCGTAGGACATGCCACCCAGCGCGAGCGCCAAGGCGAGGAGGAATGTGAGTCGCAGCGCGAACCTCATACCAGCGTCAACGGCATTTGTAGCTTCGCCGTGAGGATGGGAATCTTCACCGCGAAGCGGCGATTGATGGTGAACTGGGGGATAGTCTCACGGATCTTGGCGAACAGGGCCTTGCCGATTTGGGCCACGCCGCCGCCAATGACGATGGCTTCCGGGTCCAGCAGCGTGATCATCCCCGCCAGCCAAACACCCAAATAGAAGCCCGTCTCGTGGATGATGGACCTGGCTACCGCGTCGCCCGCCCGCGCCGCTTCTTCAATCATCTTGGGTGTGATCTGGCTGAGGTGGCCGTGGGTCAGGTCGCGCAAAAGGCTCGGCGCGGTGTGTTCCTGCTCGAGCTGGACGCGGGCGCGCCGGACCATGCCGGGCCCTGCCGCCAGCGCCTCAATGCAACCCAGGGTCCCGCAGCCGCAGCGGTAAGGGCTACGAAAATCGATCGAGACGTGCCCGCCTTCGCCTGCCACGCCGTTCTTTCCGTGATAAATCTTCTTGTTGATGATGATTCCGGTGCCGATGCCGGTCGAGACCGTCACATAGAAAATGTCGCGATACCCCACGGCGGCACCAAAGAGCACCTCGGCCAAGCCGGCGGCGTTGGCGTCGTTTTCCACTCGGGTGGGAAGCCCGAAGCGCTTCTCGATCAGGTGGGCGAGGTGAACGTTGCGCCAGCCGGGCAGGTTAGGCGGGTTGATCACCAAGCCCGTCCTGGGATTGAGCGGCCCTGGCGCGCAGATGCCGATGCCGACGATGTTCTGCTTTCCCCCGGCGTGTTCAATCAAGCACTCGATGGCGTGAACGATCTGGTCGAAGCTGGTCTTGAATCCCTCGGTGGCCCGCGTCGGCACCACGAGCGATCTGGTGAGACGCCCTTTCCGGCTGACCAGCCCGCCGGCGGTTTTGGTTCCCCCGATGTCAATCCCCACAATGAGCTGAGGCATCGTTCGATCCCCCCTGAGAGTCTTCAGGCCGACTTGGCCCCGGCAGCGGCGGATCGCAAGCGGGCAGACCTGCCGCCCCTGAAGGCCCGCTTTACCTCACTCGTACTTGGCCCGGCCGAGCATCGCCAGACCGAATACATAGGCAAAACACAGCGCCGGGACGGCCATGGCCGCGCGCAGTCCGAAGTGATCGCCTACCAGCCCTACGAGCGGAGGCATGACCGCTCCCCCGACGCACGCCGTGCAGAGCAATCCGGAAATGGCGCCGTGGTTTTCCGCAAAACTATTGATGGTACCGCTGAAGATTAACGTGAAGAGTACGGAGGTGAAGAACCCGCAGGCGGCAAATCCCACTGCCGTCAGGGTCGGCGTCCCCAGGGTCGCCACCAGCAGCGACGCCAGGGCCAAGAAAGAATAGAGGCGCAGGATTCTGCGGCTCCCGAAACGGTTGAGGACGGCGCCGCTGACCAGCCGCCCGGTGCCTTGCAATCCCCAGAAAAGCGCCACCACGAGCGCGGGCAGAGTGGGCAGCACCTTGCGGAGCAGGCTGGTGGCCTGCACCTGAGACACCTCCGAGCTCAGCCCGTGCACGCGCTCGAAGAACTTGACGATCCACGAGGCAGTCCCAACCTCCGCGCCCACGTAACAGAAGATGCCGAGGGTATAGGAAAGCACGAGGGGATTCAGTAGCAGGCGGGCATAGTGAGAG
>JAPLGX010000497.1 GCA_026389925.1 Chloroflexota bacterium | reverse complement strand
AGAGGAGCCTGCGCCCATCATCTCCACCGAGATGCCCGAGGACAAGATCCTCGACCCCGAGAAGGTGCGGTTCTTCAGAGCCGACGACGGCACTGCCCGCGTGGAGATCGTCGACGATCGCAGCTACCTGGAGTTCCACGTCGCCAGGCTGTTTCCCATCACCCACCGCCACGAGCTGATCAGCGTCAGCGATGGCGGCGGCGACGAGATCGGCATCATCCGCAAGCTGCGAGACCTGCCCAAGCCGATGCGCCGCATTGTGCTCGAAGAGCGGCGGAAACGCTACTTCGTCCCGCAGATCACCGCCATCGTCCCGACCATGAAGGGCAACCGGAGGGCGCGCGGGATGAAGGGTACATCGCAGGTGCGGATGAGCTCGACGCTTGCGAGCCCTGAGGAGCGCAGGGTGGCCAGCACCGCCTCGATATCGCCGTAGGCCCGCTTCCACAGGAAGAGATCCTGGAAAGCGAAGGGGCCGCCCTTCTTCACCACCCGCAACGCTTCCTCCAGCAGCACGGTTCTCTCCGCCACGCCCTGGACTTCGTGAAAGACCAGGTTGCTGACCGCCGCGTCGAAAACCCCATCCTCAAACGGCAGCGAGGCCGCGCTCGCCCTGCGGAAGGTCACCCGTTCGGCGACCGCCTCGGCCTGCGCATTCTGCTCGCACACGGATTGTGCGTACTCCCAGCCTGCCCCCCACAGGTCGATGCCGGTCACCTGCGCCCGCGGGAAGGTCTTGGCCAGCGCGATCGTCAGCGGGCCGTTGCCGCAGCCGATATCGAGCACGCGGCCGGCGCCGTCCCACACAAGATGATCGAGCACAAGCGCCTCGATGCGGGCCTGCAGGTTTCCGCCGCGGGATGAAAAGGAGTAGCGCGCGTAGGCGAAGTAGAGGCACACGATGAAGAAGGGCAGTGTCAGGAGCCCCAGGGGCCAATACAGGAATCCGAGACAGGCGACCAGTACGCTGATCACGCCGAGAACAACAACTAGCCTGGCGGAGACCCAATTGCCGTAGTCGGGTGTGGCAGTCATGATCCTCTTCTCCCTTGAACGCTCCTATGCGCCGCCGACGTGCGCATCGGCGCGTGGTCATAAATGGTGACATCCCGCCGGGGTGAGCTCGGCGCGCGTGGCCTCCGGATCAAGGATGTTCCTACGCTGGACGCCCGGAGGCCGAGGCGGCCGTCCTCATGGGCAGCGCATGCGGGCCGAGATACAGGGAGGCACCCAGCCCGGAGAAGTCAAACAGGATGTGGGAGACCGTCGTCCAAAGGATTGAGCCCGTCGCAAACGCGACCCATCCCCACATCAGTCCAAGCACCGCGGCGACGATGACGAAAGAAAGGCTCCCGCCCGGCGCCTTGTTGGGGGTGAGAGTTTGGGGCGCGATGTGCCACAGGCCAAAACCAATCGCTGGAAAAACGACCGCCCACACGAAACTGCCCGGGAACAGACGCACGAACAGTCCGCGCCACAGCACCTCCTCGAGTGTTGCATTCACCGCCGCCAGGGCCAAGGAGACCAGGACGATAGAGAGGCTCGCCCGCCGCACGGCCCGCGGGAAAGCGTAGCCGTAGCCGAGCACGAGCGGGAGCAGGAGGCACGCGGCGCCCACCCAGGCCGGGCTTCCGAAGGCAGCGGCGGGCGCGCGCAAGAGATGGGCGAGCTGGGCCGGGTCCACAGCAGCACGGGCAGCAGCAGACACCCGACGAGCCAATAGAAGAGGAAGCCGGCGAAGTATCCCCGCCTCGGCCCAAGCGCATGGCCCGCGGCGCGGAAGACGAGCAGAGTTGTCAGAAGGAGAACGAGCGGCAGGCCGAGGGCCAGGACCGGCGCGATGCGAGTCATGCTGCCTCTCCCCGCCGTCGTTGGGTTCTGTGCGGCTTCGAGCGGCGGGAGAATCGCTCAAAGCTTCCAGAGGAGGATGCAGCCGTCCGGCTACAACGGGGCGAATCGAACGATGAGCACCTGCTGCACGAAGGGAGAGAAATCGGCCGCCTCAAGGCGGTCACGGCCCGGCTCCCATCCGAGAAGTTGTTTGGCCTGTGCGGGAGATTCCGCAATGAATTGGGCGAGCACGCCGCGGATCTGCGCCGGATCGTCGAGCACCTGGGCGCGAACCGGGACGTGCCGCAACCCGATCTGCAGGGACACCTGGTCCGGGGCGGCGACGACATTCTTGCACCAGTTGGCCTGTCTTCCCCAGGCGGAGAAGAGCAGGATGTCGTGCCTGACGCGAACGCATCCCAACCGGGAAATAGCAGCGTTTTCCGCTCGTGCGACCCCGGGTCCTAAGCAGCACGAGTCTGCGCCCCAGCCCAAAGAGCGGCAAGAGCCCGAGCCGATAGAGAGCAACCATATACCGGTTGGAGGCCTTGAGCCGGGCGTGGAACGCGCTTCGGAATTCCGCATCGAACAACACCCGCGCGAGGGTGGTCCCCTCGGCCGGGAAGACCCGCCGAGCAGGGTTCGTGGCGGCAGAAGGTTTGTATGCGTCGATGTGGGTCATGATGTCCTTCTTCTGGGAGGGGAGACCGGCTGGAGGCAGGTCGCGGCTTGGGCGGGCGGTGCCTCACCAAATGCGCGGCAGGAGTCGATAGCGCACGGCCTTGGCGTAGGCCGCGTAACCCGGCACGCCTTCGAGCAGCATCTTCTCTTCGCGCACGATGCGCACCGGCAAGAAGGCGAGGACCAAGAGGCCAAGGCCGACGAACAGCCCATTGGCTGTGACCAGGGCCAGGGCGATCGAGACCCCCGCGAGCGCCGCATAGAGCGGATGGCGCACCCTAGCGTAGGGCCCGCGGCGGATGAGCTGGTGCTCGCCCCGCAATGCGACCTGCGCCGACCACTGCCGGCCGAGCACAGTCTGAGCCCATGCCCAGACGACCAGGCTGCCCAGCCCGAGCGCGAACCCGGCCCAGCGAAATGCCGGTGCAAGAGGCAGGTCGAGGCGCTGCATCCAGGGCGGGTTGATC
Source organism: Chloroflexota bacterium (assembly GCA_026389925.1). Taxonomy (GTDB): domain Bacteria; phylum Chloroflexota; class Anaerolineae; order Anaerolineales; family RBG-16-64-43; genus RBG-16-64-43. The sequence goes on along the minus strand of JAPLGX010000497.1, from coordinate 3,041 downwards.
GCAAACGCCACGAGTACGCCGATCAGGAGGAAAAAGGCCAGCAGGCGCAGGGCGAAGGCGGCCGGCCCTTCCTGTCGCACGGCCTGCGCATCCGGCAAGAATCGCTCGCCGGCCCGGCGAAGCTGGAGCGCAGATAGAGCGCGAATAACGAGCAGGCCGGCCAGGAGAACCCAGAAGAGAGTGTGAAAGAGGGCGTCGGGCATCTTGAGGTCCCCGTGGGCAGCACGTTGGGCGACGGCGGCCGGTTGTGGTGGGCGAGCGCTCGCGCACGAGACGCGCGGCAAGCCTGCAGAATTGTGGACCCCCCTGGCCGAGTTGGCAACCGGCCGCAGGGGTGTGATCTATTCTATCCAGCGCTGTTGGCGATGGGCTCCTCGGTCAGAATCTCGTAGCGCGAGAGGATCTCCACCGCCGCTTTCAGTGTGACATACACCGAGCAGTACCTGTCTTCGGTCAGGCGGATGCCCGCTCCACCGCAGAGTGATCGCCGCCGGAGAGCATGACCTGCATGCCGCAGCAGGCCTCGAGCGCTTTGAAGCCCCCCAGCGCGAAGGTGCGCGTCGTGAGCGTGCCGGACCCGATGAGGCCGCTCCGGAGTGCACATGAGGCGAGATACGCCGCGAGGAGGGCGAGGCTGACCAGGCGCCGAGACAGGGTGCCCTCCTTGAGACGAGGGCGCAGTGAGCGGCTCGTGGGAACGGTCCTCGATTTCCCAGGCATGATTGAGTATGTGCCAGGCGACCCGCCGGACGAAATAGCTCGGCGTCCAGCGCAGGCCGCCGCGCGGTCCGCGGGCCGGGATCTCGCCGCGCGCTGCCAGGGCTAGTCCGGCGAGCACGGCGGCGCGCATGCGGCGCTGTTCCGATTCCAGCTCAGGATGTTCGTCGAGCCTAAATGAAGAGCCCAGGCGGCCAAGATACGCGGCCTCGGCCTCGACCACGTGGCGCACGATCTTGTCCAAATCCCGCCCGCCCCCGCGGGGGCCTGGTGCGAGCTCATGTCCCGCCGACTTCGACATACACCTCTACCCGTTTTGAACTGTGCGCCATACATTACCTCACCGAGAACGCGCAGCCTCTCGGACAATCCTCACCTGGCCTTCAGCGCATCGCAGGCTTTTCGACCAGAGGGCTACGGAGTGCCGCCGCTCATGGGCACTGTCCCCATTCGTGAGCGAGTGCGGGGCGATGGCTCAGGTCGTCTGGGGCTGGCTCCCTTGGGGATTCTGCGAGGGTAGTAGGCCGGAGAGTCTCAAGAGTCGCTCAGACCAGGCCAGCGAGTGCTCCGCCAGGCGCTGACGACGAATTGGATCGGACCAGATTCCCGCCCAATTGTGCTGCCAGCGTGCGAGTTGGACCTGCAGATCGACCAGTTGGGCTGCGGTGTCAACGGGAGCGTCGGCCGCCGTCCACTCGATGAAGTACTTGCACTCCTCAATGAGACCGGCGACCGCCTCCCCGCCCTCCTCGTGCGCGGCAAAGGAGCGGATGCGACGGAGACTCGCGGCCAATCCCCCTAGGCGAACGGGAAGGCTGTCGCGCAGGTAGCGTTCGCGCAGTGGCGAGATATCCCTCATGGCCGCTCCAGAAGGTGCCGGACGATTTGAGACACACGCGCCCGAATCTGTGGGTCGATGATTTCCAGGGAGGGATTGTTTTGGCGGGGGCGGATGTTGATGAGCGCCTCAAAGGTCACCTGCTGGCTGGCGGGGTTCCAGTCTGCACCCCAAATGTCGTCCTGGGCACTGCCGTCTTCCAGCAGGGCGGATTCGCAGTCGGCACACATCACGCCGCCGCCGGCGGGAACGCCGCGCTCGACCTCCACGGCCAGCTTGATGCAGGTCGAGAGCGCCTGGAGCCTCTCGTCGATCTCTTGTGGGGCGGCGGGCGAGCGCGCAATCTGAATCACGATGGCAACCTTTGTCCCATTCTACGCTGATTGGGGGCGCGATGCATCATCAGGCTGGGCCGCATTGCGCCCGTGCGTGACCTCGCCCAACCTGGTGCTCACCAGCCCAAGCCGCCCAAGCGGAGTTGACCGCTGCTGGATGAGCTGAGCGGCGCCACTCCACGGTGCGGCGGAGCGATGGCCGCCCGGGCGGCCGGATCTCGACGGCCTCCATCCACGGGCCAGCCTCCCCGGCCTGCATAGTTGTCACTTAAAGTGATTATAATAGTTCCATCATAAAGGATAGGTCGCGCGCGGTCGGGCGGGGCAGCCGCCCCGGAATCGTTGAAGCCCTTGAGGCCGTCGGCGGACTGCTGGCGGCCGAGGGAGAGACGGTGCGCATCGTCGTGGTCGGTGGCGCCGCCTTGATCCTGCAGGGACTCGTGTCACGGCTGACATAGGATGTGAACATCATCGCCGCCGTCCGTTCGCCAACTCCAGAGGCGCGGGTGCGTATTGTTTCGCCGGAACCGCTGCCCGCACCTCCGGGTGGCGCGGGACTTCGACCTTGCGCAGGACTGGATGAAGTCGGCCGTCGGTGCCCAGTGGAAAACAGGACTGCCTCCGGGTTTTGAGAAGCGCCTGCGCTGGATGCAATTCGGGGGGCTGGGCGTAGGTGTGGCTCACCGGCTGGATCTCATTTTTCTGAAGCTGTATGCAGCCGTCGACAGCGAGGGCCCACAGAGCGTTCACTATCAGGACCTGCTGGCACTTCGCCCCCGGCGCAAAGAGCTGGCCGCAGCCGCCGACTGGGTGAGAACGCAGGACGTGTCCGCGGAGTTCGCTCATCTGTTGCAGGAGGTGCTCGACCATGTCACCCAGGGTCAGCCGAGCGATCATCGATAGCGTCCGCCAAGCGGCTCTCGCCTCGGCCTGGGTCCAGTGGCGCGCCCTCGGCGTGCGCCTCACGGCCTCTGGGCGGGCCAAATGGATCGTTGACCCGGAGGCCCTGGTCCTGATTTCTCTGGCTCTCAGAGAGCGCGAGCGCCGGCTGGAGGAGGTTCTGGCCTCCAGGGCCAGGACGGGCTCCGGCGTGCTGAGCGTCCAGCGAATGAAGAACCTGCAGTCCAGGTACCCGCCTCCGACCCGCGAGC